>NZ_JAOSHO010000880.1 GCF_025917275.1 Pseudomonas agronomica
GGGATGCGGCGCAAATTAATCCGAGAACAATCCACAGAGGTTGAACCATGGCTGTCACTAGCACACGCGCAAGCAGCAAGCCGTTGATCGAAAAACGTTCGATCGACTACATCCCGGAGGCGGAGCGGCACGGGCGGTTACTGAGCCAGTTCACCCTCTGGATGGGGGCCAACCTGCAAATCACTGCAATCGTCACCGGTGCTTTGGCGGTGGTGCTGGGCGGTGATGTGTTCTGGTCGTTGATCGGTTTGCTGATCGGCCAATTGCTCGGCGGTGGCGTCATGGCGCTGCATGCCGCGCAAGGGCCCAAGCTGGGGCTGCCGCAGATGATCTCCAGCCGGGTGCAATTTGGTGTCTACGGCGCGGCCATCCCGATCGTGCTGGTGTGCCTGATGTACTTGGGCTTTACCGCAACGGGCACCGTGCTTTCCGGCCAGGCGCTGGGCCAGTTGTTTGGCGTCAGCGACAGTGTCGGCATCCTGATTTTTGCCAGCGTCATCGTGCTGGTCACGGTGCTCGGCTACCGGGTGATTCACTTCATTGGCCGTGTCGCCAGCCTTCTTGGCGTGATTGCCTTTGTTTACCTGTTCGCTCGCCTGATGAGCCAGACGGACGTTGGCGCGCTCCTGCAAATCCGCCATTTCAGCTGGAGCAGCTTCCTGCTGGCGGTGTCGCTCGCGGCCTCCTGGCAGATCGCCTTCGGCCCCTACGTGGCGGACTATTCGCGTTACCTGCCGAGCAAGACGTCGTCGGTGAAAACCTTTTTCGCCGCAGGCGCCGGTTCAGTCATCGGCGCACAAGTGGCGATGATCCTCGGCGTGTTTGCCGCCGCTTCGGCCAACGGCCAGTTCGCCGGTCACGAAGTGGCCTACATCGTGGGCCTGGGGGGGACCGGTGCCACGGCTGCGCTGCTTTACTTCAGCATCGCGTTCGGCAAGGTCACGATCTCGACGCTGAACTCCTACGGCAGCTTCATGTGCATCGCGACCATCATCAGTGGTTTCCGGGGGCACCTGACCGTAACGCGTGTGCAGCGCCTGGTGTTCGTGCTGTTCATTGTCGGTGCCGCGACGTTGATCGCGCT
>NZ_JAOSHO010000881.1 GCF_025917275.1 Pseudomonas agronomica
GCTCCCTCGCCACGGGACACCCTTTTTCTTAAGTGAACAGCATTACGCTAATAGGGCTTGTTTCGCGCCCTCCTTTTGAGACGTCCTGCCATGACCCGCTCCATCGCCGCATCCAATGTTCCCATTCCATTCCCCCGCCCCATCGCCGTGCTCATCCTGCTTTGCATGGGCTGCGCCTTCGCCGGCAACCATGTCGCCGCGCGGGCGGCGTTCGATGACGGGGCCGGCGTGTTGCTGGCGATCCTGTTGCGCTCGGGCGGGACGTTGCTGGTATTGGCGGCGATGGTGTTGTGGCAACGCCAGAGCTTGCGCCTGCCGCCCGGCGCCTGGCGCTGGCAGTTGGCGTTGGGCCTGCTGATCGGCGCCCAAAGCCTGTGCCTGTATTCCGCCGTGGCCCGGGTGCCGGTGGCGCTGGCTCTGTTGGTGGGTAACGTGTTCCCGATCCTCCTGGCCCTGTTGACCTGGGCCCTCGGCGGCCCGCGCCCGACTGCCCGTACCGCAACGCTGATGGGCTTGATCCTGGTGGGCCTGGTGTTCGTGCTGGAGGTGCCGACGCGGTTGGCGTCCCAGGCGGATGTCGGCCCGCAATGGCTGCTGGGGGTTGGCCTGGCTTTCTGCGCCGCGTGCGTCTTCGCGTGCGCGTTGTGGATCACCGATCATAAGTTGTCCCAGGTGCGCGGTTCGGTACGCAGCCTGCTGACGATTTTCATTGTGTTCAGCAGCGTCAACCTCGCCGGCCTCACCGGCGCCCTGCCCGGCGGCCTCGACTTCCCCGCCAGCAGCACTGGCTGGCTGGCGCTCGCCACCCTGATGGTGCTTTATGGCACCGGCTTCATCGTCTTGTTCATGTGCGTGCCCCGCCTGGACATGCCGCGCAACGCCCCGGTGATGAACATCGAACCACTGGCGACCCTGCTGATCGGCTGGCTGGTGCTGGACCAGATGCTCAACCCTGGGCAGATCCTGGGCGGCGCGATCGTGGTGACCGGCATCGTGTTGCTGACGTGGCGCAAGGTTGAGCGGGTCAAGGCGCCGGTGAAAGCTCACAACTGAATGCTTTTGGCGAGGGAGCTTGCTCCCGCC
>NZ_JAOSHO010000882.1 GCF_025917275.1 Pseudomonas agronomica
TCCCTCGCCACAGGTAACCCGTTCCACCCTTTCCGAACATAAAAAAACGCCGACGCTGTATCAGCCGTCGGCGTTTGAAACCGTGCAAGGGTTTACCGCGCGAATCAGAACGCCGGCAATACCGCGCCGCTGTATTTCTTCTCGATGAACGCTTTCACTTCCGGGCTGGTCAGGGCCTTGGCCAGTTTCTGGATGGCGTCGCTGTCCTTGTTGTCCGGACGGGCAACCAGGAAGTTCACGTAAGGCGAATCCGAACCTTCGATCACCAAGGCGTCCTTGGCCGGGTTCAGGCCTGCTTCCAAGGCATAGTTGGTGTTGATCATGTCCAGGTCAACCTGGTCCAGCACGCGCGGCAACATGGCCGATTCCAATTCCTTGAACTTGAAGTTCTTCGGATTCTTGGCGATGTCTTTCGGCGTAGCCAGGGCGTTCTTCGGATCCTTGAGCTCAATCAGGCCAGCCTTCTGCAACAGGATCAGCGCACGGCCGCTGTTGCTGCCTTCGTTAGGGATGGCGATGGTTGCGCCGTCTTTCAGCTCAGCCAGGCTCTTGACCTTTTTCGAGTAACCGCCAAACGGTTCAACGTGCACGCCGATGACTGTCACCAGGTGAGTGCCTTTGCCTTCGTTGAAGCTCTTGAGGTAAGGCAGGGTCTGGAAGTAGTTGGCGTCCAGGCGCTTCTGGTCAACCTGTACGTTGGGCTGGACGTAGTCGGTAAAAACCTTGATCTCCAAGTCCACGCCTTCTTTGGCGAGGGCCGGTTTGATCAGTTCCAGAATCTCGGCGTGGGGCACCGGGGTGGCTGCGACGACCAACTTCTCCCCGGCCAGGGCCAGGCCCGAGGTCAGGGCTGCCGCCAATGCGGTGAACAACAGAACCTTTTTCATGCAGTGTCCTTATCGAAAATCACTGTCGTCATGGACGACGGCCAAAGTGAGGTGCCAGCGAAGTGCTATCGCTGGCGTGATGCGGAAGATACCGATATTTTTTATGCCTTAACAATATCTTTTATTCAAGTTCATATTCATTTTACTCATATAGGAATACGCAGCTTTTGTGGCGAGGGAGCTTGCTCCCGCCT
>NZ_JAOSHO010000883.1 GCF_025917275.1 Pseudomonas agronomica
TTGGACGAAAGAAGGGCGACTTAGGGTCATCCTTTTTTTAGTTTCCGGCTATTAAGCGCCCGGTACGGGGCAACTCAGATCCCCTTCCTCACATTCCAGATAGTTTTTGAATCTCTGGACTCGGGCTTTCGTCACGGCTGTGACGCAGTCATTGTGGATCATGGGATAGACGCTACCCCCTTCAACCCCGGACGCAGAAAACCTGCATTCGGCGTCACGAAAACCCATCCAGGCGCGTTGTGCCTTAACCAGCAATTGCTTGGCCTCGGCATTGCCCTTGAGACGCGCTGTGATTTGTTTGTACAAGGTGTTCAGCTCCTTGTCGGCGGCCTCGTTCTCCTGGGCTGCACATTGATTCATGGCACCTTGGGTCATGGCATTAGCGCAATCATCAGCATCGGCCATGGTGATGAAAAACAGCGGTACCAGAGGCAGCAGCAAACGAGTGGACATTCTCGATCTTTCCTTGAAGGGTAAAATGCCGGAGGAGTGTACCCAAACAACGCGTCGATACAACTTTCCGATTGGTCTTGTGGTCTTACAAGCCTACTGTTGAGCACAGGAGGTGATCCCCATGCATTTATCCGATCGCATCGAAAGAAAAATCCTACTCAAGGCGCCACGTTCACAGGTTTGGCGGGCCTTGGCCAATGCCGAAGCCTTCGGCCAGTGGTTTGGCGTGAACCTGGCGGGTAAACGTTTTGTTGCGGGGGAGCGGACCCAAGGGCTGATCACTTACCCGGGCTATGAGCACCTTACCTGGGACGTGATGGTGGAGCGGGTCGAGCCCGAACGGGTGTTCTCGTTTCGCTGGCATCCTTACGCCATCGAACCAGAGAAAGACTATTCCCAAGAGACCGAGACGCGCGTGCAATTCGATCTTGAAGACATGAACGGCGGCACCCTATTGAAGGTAGTGGAGTCGGGATTCAACGATATCCCCGAGGCGCGCCGACTCAAGGCCTTCCGTATGGATAGTCGTGGCTGGGATGAGCAAATGGCTAATATTGAAGAGTTCTTGAACAAGGCCTGAGGTTCAGCTTGGTGGTTCCCAGGCTAGGCTCTGTACGAAATGT
>NZ_JAOSHO010000884.1 GCF_025917275.1 Pseudomonas agronomica
CAGCTCGGGCAGGGCGCGCAACGCGGCTTCGTACCACTCGGTATTGAACGGGCGGTCTTCTTCCAGGATCGCGTCGATTTCCACCGCCAGCACGTGGGCCATCAGGTTGAGGATATCGTCGCGCTCATAACCCACCAGGGTCAGCTTGTTGAACGTGGCCTTGGCCGCTGGCGGGTTGTCACTTTCGATCTGGTTTTCGATAGCCTGGATCAGCGTGTTCTCGACGAATTCTTCTTCGTCGCTGTCGATGTCGGTTGGCTCGCTCATGGCAGGCTCCTGTAAGAAAGGTCGCCAGTTTACCTGCATTCAGCGGCGTGATGCGCCTGGCGCGAAACACTCCGGCGGGCTATAACCCAAGGCTGCCAACCCCGCACGGCCTGGAGGCTATGGAATGCTTAAGCTTTATGGTTTTTGTGTCAGCAATTATTACAACATGGTCAAGCTGGCGCTGCTGGAGAAAGGGCTGCCCTTCGAAGAGGTCCCGTTCGTGGGGGCCCAGACTCCCGAAGCGCTGGCCATCAGCCCTCGCGGCAAAGTGCCGGTGCTGAAGACCGAGCAAGGGTTTATCAACGAAACCAGCGTGATCCTCGAATACCTCGAGCAAACCCAGCCAGGCAAGGCCTTGTTGCCCGCCGATCCGTTCGAGCGCGCCCAGGTATTGGCGTTGTGCCGCGAGATCGAGCTGTACATCGAGCTGCCTGGACGTGTCTGCTACGCCGAGGCTTTTTTCGGCATGTCGGTGCCGGATGCGGTCAAGGAGAAGGCCAAGGCTGAGTTGCTGCTGGGATTCGCCTCGCTTGGTCGGCACGGAAAATTTTCGCCATACGTGGCGGGTGAGACCCTGAGCATTGCCGACTTGTACTTCTACTACAGCCTGTCGCTGGTCTTGCAGGTGGGCAAGAAAGTGTTCGATATCGACCTGCTGGCCGATATGCCAAAGGCGCAGGCCTTGATGGAACTGATGGGACAGAACCCGCACGTGCAGCGGATAGCGGCGGACAGGGAGGCAGAGATGCCGGCGTTTTTGGCAAGAATCTCCGCCAAGAAGTGATACTTTTGCTGCTTTGAAGGACGCT
>NZ_JAOSHO010000885.1 GCF_025917275.1 Pseudomonas agronomica
AAGGGGTCATCAGCAACGCCGCTTTTCTCGGATCAGAGCCCAGCCCTAGGCGAACTCAACGAATCATTCCCCGTCACCGTGGCCGTACCTGTCGCCGCCTCGGCATTGGCCTTCATGCGGCTCAGTTCGTCGCCGGCCTGCTCGATGCGGGCGCGGGCGTCATGCAGATGCTGGCGATTTTTTTCCAGCAGGCTTTTCGCCGAGCAGTGCCCGGTGATGCCGCGCGCCAAGGCCATGCCGCCGATCGCCAGTTGGGCCAGGCCGATCACACCGCCACGGCGAAGGCCCTTGCCCATCATCAGTACCCCACCGGCCAATGAACCGATGCGCTCCCAGCCGTGCACATTCTGCGGGCTGTGGGATTGGAAAGGGGTGGTATCCACCGGCCCGAACGGATTGTTATCGCTCATGATCTGTCTCCAGTGTGGGGAATTGTATAAAGCTGACTGCCTGAGCGAATCCGTCGTTCCATGGAATTTCCAGCCGGTCAGCGGAATTGCGGCCCCGAGCGCGTGTTGTTGCCTTTGGCCATGCGGTCGTACAGCACGACATTGACCGTGGCCGCCAGGTTCATGCAGCCGTTGGTGGGGATGTAGATCACGTCTTCGCACCAGTCGCGGATGTCTTTGTCCAGCGAACCGTCCTCGGGGCCGAAGATATACAGCGCTCGGTCCGGGTGGGTGTATTCGGGCAACGGACGGGCGCCGTCCACCAGCTCGACGGCCACCGGCACACAGCCCAGGGGCAGGATCTTCTTCAGGTCGTCGATGCCAATCAGCGGGATGTCGTAATGGACTTTCTTGGTGTCGGTGACGAAGTCGGCGGCGCGTTCATAGCGCTTGCCGGTGTAGAACACCGACGCCACGCCGTAACAGCCGGCGGCACGCATGACCGAACCGACGTTTTCCGGCGACTTGGGGTTGAACAGACCGATGCAGCTGTAGCGTTTGTTGGCCACGGACGGGGTGCCTTTGGGAAAAGGCGCGATTATACGGGGAATGGGGGAGGGTGGTCAGGTTCGAGATGTGCGGTGTCTGGTTGACCGCCATCGCGAGCAAGCTCGCT
>NZ_JAOSHO010000886.1 GCF_025917275.1 Pseudomonas agronomica
AGCTCGCTCCCACAGGTGATTTTTACTCTTTTCAGGAAACCACCATGCACTTCATCACCGACATCAAAACCTTCGCCGCCCTGGGCAGCGGCGTCATCGGCAGCGGCTGGGTCAGCCGCGCCCTGGCCCATGGCCTCGACGTGGTGGCCTGGGACCCGGCGCCGGGCGCAGAGGCGGCGCTGCGCAAACGCGTAGCCAATGCCTGGGGCGCCCTGGAGAAACAAGGCCTGGCCCCTGGCGCCTCGCAGGATCGGCTGCGCTTTGTCGCGACCATCGAAGAATGCGTGCGCGACGCCGACTTCATCCAGGAAAGCGCCCCCGAGCGCCTGGAGCTCAAACTCCAGCTGCACAGCCAGATCAGCGCCGCCGCCAAGCCGAACGCGCTGATCGGTTCCAGCACCTCAGGACTGTTGCCGAGCGAATTCTATGAAAGCTCGACCCATCCGGAACGCTGCGTGGTCGGGCACCCGTTCAACCCGGTCTACCTGTTGCCGCTGGTGGAAGTGGTCGGCGGCAAAAACACTGCGCCCGAAGCCGTCCAAGCAGCGATGCAAGTTTATGAGTCCCTCGGCATGCGGCCGCTGCACGTGCGCAAGGAAGTGCCCGGTTTCATCGCCGACCGTTTGCTCGAAGCACTCTGGCGCGAGGCGCTGCACCTGGTCAATGACGGCGTGGCAACCACGGGTGAAATCGACGACGCCATCCGTTTTGGCGCCGGGTTGCGCTGGTCGTTCATGGGCACGTTCCTGACCTACACCCTGGCCGGCGGCGACGCCGGGATGCGTCACTTCATGGCCCAGTTCGGCCCCGCGCTGCAGTTGCCCTGGACCTACCTGCCAGCGCCGGAGCTGACCGAAAAGCTGATCGATGATGTGGTGGATGGGACGAGCGAGCAGTTGGGCCAGCACAGCATTTCAGCGTTGGAGCGCTATCGTGATGATTGCCTGATGGCGGTGCTGGAGGCGGTGAAGACCACTAAAGAAAAGCATGGAATGGCCTTCGCCGAGTAAACCTTGGTTTTTTGGGCCAGCAAGGCTGGCCCATCGCGAGCAAGCTCGCTCCCAC
>NZ_JAOSHO010000887.1 GCF_025917275.1 Pseudomonas agronomica
CGTCTGGTACGGCGAATCCTTGCGCACCACCAGTGCCGTCCATTCGGCCCGGCTGTAGACATAGACCGACTTGATCGGGCTGCCATTGGCCCGGCTCAACACGGCGGCGAGGCTGGCGGACGAGGCGAAGTCGACGCCGCCGCTGTTCAGGTATTCCAGGGATCGATTGCTGCCCTGGCTCAAGACCCAACTCACCTTGGTCTGGGGCAGGGCTTTTTCCAGGTAACCGAAGTGCTTGAGCACCAGGCTGACCGGCGAGTAATAGGCGTAGTCCAGGTGCACTTCGGCTGGAGGGCTTTCGGCGGCCATGACCATGGACGGCAGGCCCAGCGCCAGGGCGCAGGCGCTGATCAGATGTCTGGCGTGGGCCAGGGAGAAGCGGAGGGCGGGTTTCATGGAACAGCTCCAGACAAGGCGGCGAAAAGGCAACGTTCTTATTTCCGAAAGATCGGACAGCGGGAGAAAATCGCGCTTGAAAGGAATAATGCAGGCTCTGTGCCATAGCCCGGAAAGGGCCACCGGCGGGTGCTGACATTGCACAAAGCTGCAGAGGATATGTTGATCGCCCAACAGTCTGTTGCGGCGCTGTTGCTCCATGAACACTGGGTCGATTATGACTATGAGCTTATGCGCTAAAAGAATTTCTAAAGGGATTGATAGCGGCGTTATGTTCTAAAAAAATCATCCAGGAATGCTGTCATGACGCTCATCCGATCCCTGCGCCGCCTGCTCCTCAGCACAGCGTTTGCCGCACCGTTGGCCCAAGCGGGCGAGCCGTTGGTGCTGCACGTCGGCGACCAGAACTATTACAACGTCAGGGCTTCGGTGGAGGCGTCGGGTGTGCTGGAAGGTGCTCCCTATCGCGTCGACTGGAAGCACTTCCAAGCCGCTGCGCCCCTGGCCGAGGCGCTGAATACCGGTGACCTGGACCTGGGTTTCCTCGGCGACTCGGGCTTTCTGTTCCTGGCTGCCAAACAAGCACCGGTGAAGCTGATCGGTGTCTCGCGGCAGAACCCGGACACCATTGCGCTACTGGTGCCCAAGGACTCGCCGGTCAAGACC
>NZ_JAOSHO010000888.1 GCF_025917275.1 Pseudomonas agronomica
CCGGCCAAAACTCAGCGGTGCGCTGGTGTCCGACCAATTATTGTTCAGCGATTTGGCGCCGCTGATCGGCGCGGATTCCAACGCAGAACAAAAAGCCCGCGGCGGCGCCAGCAAACAGCCGTCCGACAAGGTTCTGCCGGTGGAGAAATTTCGTACTGAGCGCTGGAGCGTGATGGACGCCGACGTTGAATTTACCGGCAAGCGTATCGTCCACAGCGAGCAGTTGCCGTTTACCGATCTCTACACGCACCTGGTGCTCAACGATGGTCAGTTGAGCCTGGAGCCCTTGCGCTTTGGTGTGGCCGGTGGCCGGCTCGATGCGCAGATCCGCCTCAATGGCCACACCCAGCCTCTCGAAGGCCAGGCGAAATTGACTGCGCGTGGCTTCAAGCTCAAGCAGCTCTTCCCGGGTTTCGAACCGATGAAGACCAGTTTCGGTGAGCTCAACGGCGACGCGGACATTTCCGGGCGCGGCAATTCAGTGGCGGCGTTGTTGGGCACATCCAACGGCAGCTTGAAGATGTTGATCAATGACGGCGCCATCAGTCGAGAGCTGATGGAGCTGGCAGGCCTCAATGTCGGCAACTATGTGGTGGGAAAAATCTTTGGCGACAAGGAAGTGAAGATCAACTGCGCTGCGGCTGACTTCGATATCAAGACGGGCCTGGCAACCACGCGCCTGTTCGTGTTCGACACCGAGAACGCAATCATCTATATCGACGGCACGGCGAACATGGCGACCGAGCAGTTGGACCTGACCGTCACGCCCGAGTCCAAGGGCTGGCGGTTGATTTCCCTGCGCTCGCCGCTGTACGTGCGGGGCACGTTTGCCAAGCCTGCCGCCGGGGTCAAGGCCGTACCGCTGATGCTGCGCGGTGCCGGAATGGTCGCGCTGGGCGTTATCGCCGCGCCGGCGGCAGGCCTGCTGGCCCTGGTGGCGCCCAGCGGTGGGGAGCCGAACCAGTGCGCGCCGTTGCTTGAGCAGATGAAGGCCGGCAAGGCGCCGGTGACGGTCAAACCGACTCGATAGGCAGATTTTGCGGTGGGACAGCT
>NZ_JAOSHO010000889.1 GCF_025917275.1 Pseudomonas agronomica
CAGGCCGAGCAGCGGCTGGTGGATCGCCAGGTCACCAAGACTTACATCGGCGGTCATGGCGACGCCGCGTTCGGCCAGTTGATCAATGCACTGGTCCTGGGGGCGGGCTCACCGCTGATCGCCGACCAGCGCGCCGGCGCCACCCAGACCCCGGGCGGCACCGGCGCCCTGCGCTTGAGTGCCGACTTCATCGCCCAATGCCTGCCGGGCCGTGGCGTGTGGTTGAGCAACCCGACCTGGCCGATCCACGAAACCATCTTCGCCACCGCGGGGGTCAAGGCCAGTCATTACCCTTATGTAGGCACTGACAATCGCCTGGATTTCGAGGCCATGCTGGCGACCCTGAGCCAGGTGCCGAAGGGCGACGTGGTGCTGCTGCATGCCTGCTGCCATAACCCGACCGGCTTCGACCTGTCCCATGACCAATGGCATCAGGTGCTGGACGTGGTGCGCAGCCGCGATCTGCTGCCGTTGATCGACTTCGCCTACCAGGGCTTTGGCGATGGGTTGGAGCAAGACGCCTGGGCCGTGCGGTTGTTTGCTGAAGCGTTACCCGAAGTGCTGGTCACCAGCTCCTGCTCGAAGAATTTCGGCCTCTACCGCGACCGCACCGGTGCGCTGATTGTCTGCGCCCACGATGCCGACAAACTGGTCGACATTCGCAGCCAGCTGGCCAACATCGCCCGCAACCTGTGGTCGACGCCGCCGGATCATGGCGCGGCGGTGGTGGCGACGATCCTCGGCGACCCGGCACTCAAGGGTTTATGGGCCGACGAAGTGGAAGCCATGCGCCTGCGCATCGCGCAACTGCGCAGCGGCCTGCTGGAAGCGCTCGAACCCCATGGCTTGCGTGAGCGCTTTGCCCATATCGGCGTGCAACGCGGGATGTTTTCCTACACCGGCCTGACACCGGGACAGGTCAAGCAGCTGCGCGAGCGCCACAGCGTCTATATGGTCGGCACCGGCCGGGCCAACGTCGCCGGCATCGATGCGACGCGCCTGGATGCGCTGGCGGTGGCGATTGCCGAGGTTTGTAAATAACCGGAGCACACG
>NZ_JAOSHO010000089.1 GCF_025917275.1 Pseudomonas agronomica
CTCGCCACAGGGTGTGTCCCCTCTGGTCTTGCTTGAGCAACGCCATTCATCGGCCAAGCCCGCCCACCTGTCAGATCTGACAGGTTACAGCCCCGCTCTCCCTTGGCATCCTCGTCCTGGCCAGGCATCACGCCTGGTGCTGATCAAAGGGATGAACGTCCATGGCAGAGCAAGCGCCCCTACAGATCATCACACCCACCATCGCCGGCAGTGCATCGATCGCCACCCTCGGCAACAGTCTCGGCCCGGTGGGCACCCGGGGCGCCGCCTCGTTTGCGTTGCCGCTGCCCGTGTCGAGTGCTCGCCACCTGACGCCAGCCTTGACCCTGCAATACAACAGCCAGAGCGGCAATGGCCCGTTTGGTATCGGCATGCAGTTGCCGATCCCCAGCATTGCTCGCAAGACCAGCAAAGGCGTGCCGCATTACGGTGAAGACGACGTCATGGTCGGTCCCGACGGGGTGGATCGCTGGCCTGATCTCGAAGGACAGACCCATCGCAAGATCGGCGACCGTACGTTCGCCGTGGTGCGTTATTTTCCCAGGATCGAAAGCACATTCGACGTCTACGAACGCTGGACGTCCATCGACAGCCTGCCGTTCTGGCGAGTGCAGGGCAGCAATGGGCACCTGTATTGCTATGGGAACAGCGAAGCGTCGCGCATTGCTGATCCCACCCCGGGGAAACCGACACGCATCGCCGAATGGTTGCTGCTGGAGGAGGTCAGCCCGCTGGGCGAGCACATCTATTACGAGTACGCAGCCGACCCCGCCGAGTCCGAAGGCGACCACGACTACAGCGCCCAGCGCTACCTGCGACGGGTGTGCTATGGCAATGCGGCGGCCAGCGAAACCTTCTACTGCTTCGAATCGGCGGACCCGGCCTCCTTGCCCTGGCACTTCCATCTGCTATTCGACTACGGACAGCGCACCCTCCAGCTCGATGAAAAACCGGCATGGACAGCCGACGAAGACGCCTGGCAACCGCGCACCGACCCGCTCCATGCCTACCGATGCGGTTTCGAAATCGGTACACGGCGCTTGTGTCATCAAGTGTTGATGTTCCACCACCTCCCCGCCGAAGCGAGCACCGAACCCGCGCTGGTGCGTCGATTGCTCTTGGAATACACCGCGACCGAGCTGGGCTACAGCACGCTGACCGCCGCCCATTATCAAGATTGGGACGCCGACGGCCGGGTCGAAAACAGCCCCCCCGTCGAATTGCACTACAGCGAATTCGAGCTGAACCAGGAACCCGAGACGTTCCTGGCCCTCGAGACAATGCCCGCCCTGGAAGATGGCCTGCGTTATCAATGCGTCGACTTGTACGGCGAAGGCGTTCCGGGCTTCTTGTGCCGATACGGCAACGGTTGGTATTACTGCGAACCCGAGCGCGGGATGACCGGCGACAGCAACGAGATCGGCTATAGCCCTTGGACGCTCCTGCCGAGTATTCCGGTGGCGACCGACCGTTCAACGGTGATGCAATTGCTCACTGACCTGACCGGCAGCGGCCGCCTCAACTGGATCATCGCCCAGCCCGGCTCGAGCGGCTTCTATACGCTGAACCCGGACCGCAGTTGGTCGACCGTCAGCGATTTCAAGCGTTTCCCCACGGAGTTCCTGCACCCCGCCGCGCAACTGGGCGACCTGGCTGGCGACGGGTTGCGGTCGCTGGCGGTGATCGGCCCGAAAAGCGTGCGCCTCTATGCCAATCTTCGCGAACAAGGCTTCGCCGCTGGCGTGGACGTTCCCCATGAACCGGACAGCGACCTGCCCCTGTTCAGCGACGTGCGCAGCGAGTTGGTGTTTTTTGGCAATATGCTCGGCAGCGACAGCACAGAGCTGTGTCGTATTCGCTTCAATGAGGTCAAGTGTTGGCCGAATCTGGGTCACGGGCGCTTCGGCAAGGGTTTCGTCGTGAGCCCCCTGCCCTTCAACTATGACGAATTCGATGCGGAGCGGGTGCGGATCGCCGACCTGGATGGCTCCGGGGCGCCCGCGTTGATTTACCTGCTAAGCGATTGTTTCGAGATCTACTTCAACCGTGGCGGCAATGGTCTGGAGCAGACACCCCTGCGGGTGTCCTGGCCCGAGGGCCTGCGCTATGACCGCCTTTGCCAGGTCACCCTGGTCGATCTGCAAGGCCTGGGCTGTGCCAGCCTGATCCTGAGCGTTCCCCATCACACGCCGGACCTGAAACCACGCCATTGGCGCTACGATTTCGTCGCCTCAAGGCCCTACCTGCTCAGCGCCACGAACAACAACATGGGTTGCAGCAGTACGCTGGCCTACCGCAGCAGTGCGCAGTTCTGGCTGGATGAAAAAGCCGAGCTGCTCGATCGCCGCCAACCATCGATCTGCTATCTACCCATGGCCCTCCCACTGGTGGCGCGCCAACAACAACTGGACGAGATCACCGGTAACTGCCTGACCCAACACTTCAGCTATTTTGAAGGCGACTACGACAGTTATCACCGCGAGTTCCGTGGCTTCGGCCGGCTGTATCAGCTTGACAGCGAAGTCCCCGCCGCTGGAACCGACGACAGCTTCACCGCTCCCGTGCTGGTCAAGACCTGGTTCCACACCGGCCGCACCGTCGACCCACCGCTCAAGGATTGTTTCGGGATCGACGGCGACGCCCCGCCGCTGGGGCCCACGCTGCTGGCCCGGTTCCACGAACGGGACCACTTCGACCAGATCATCACCCCCGACCCGGAGACCGCCCGGGAAATGGCCTATGCCTTGGGTGGCCAGGTACTGCGCAGCGAAACCCACCACGCCGAATCGATGGCCATGCTTGCGCCCTACACCGTGACGCAACAGCGTTACCTGTTGCGCCAACCCCATGAAGGCCAAAAGAGCTTGCTGGTCCTGGCGCTGGAAACCGTCAGCCATCAATACGACGGTTTCATCAACGACCCGCAAGCCCAGCACGGCATCAACCTGGCCTGGGACCACTACGGCCAGCTGACGCATGGTTTCCTGGTCAATTACGCGCGACGCCTGACAGCGGACGATGAGCCGCCCTTCGACGATGAGGATGAGAACACCTGGTGGCGCGATGCGCACGACGATCAACAGCAGGTGTACCACCTGACCGAAAGCCTGGCCGACCATCAACACCTTATCGATGAAGAAGGACTACGCCAGCGACTGGGCCTGCCCTGGCGTGCCCGGACCAATGGACTGCAGCGCCCCAAAGGGCTACTCCCGGACGGCCTTACGCCACAACAGGTCAGCTACGAAGGCTTGCTTGAACATCAGGGCTCACCGGCCTGGATAACCGCCCGTGTGCTGATCGCCCTGGAGGAACAGACCTACCTGCGCGATGGATCAGCCAAGATCCTGTTCCAGGCCTTGCGCGGTCCGTTGCAAGTGGCCGAGTTCGACAAGCAGGCGTTGGACGCCTACGACGTCGTGCCTGGATCGTTCAACATCCGCGAGGAATTGGAAACGATTGGCTTCGAGCCCATGGAGCTTTTCCTGCCTGAAGATCCAGGCGAGGATAGCGCCCGGAACCTGTGGTCAAAACAAGTCGGCTTCGCCACGTACCTGCCGCTGGAAGGTTTCTTCCATGTCAGTGCGTTGCAGGAAACCCAGAGTCATGGCGTGACCACCACCGAGTACGACGTCTATTACCTGATGCCCGTCGCCGTAACACTGCCGGACGGCTGCACGACCCACGTCGAATACGACTACCACTCGCTCCTGCCACGAAAAATCATCGACGCCAACGACAATGTCCAAGAGGCTCTTTATGGCCCGGCCGGCGTGCCTTTGGCAGTCACCTTTCACGGCACCGAGAATGGCGCTCCGGCAGGTTTCGATTCCATCGAGGCTTATGACCCGCCCGAAGACTTGTCTCCCGCTTACGCCATTGAAAATCCGGTGGACACCCTGGGCACCATGGCCAGCGCCGTGCGGACCGAATATATGAGCTGGATGGGCACGCTTGACTGGGCGCCGGTCTTGCCGCAGCTGCGCGATGGATGGATCAATGCTCGCCATGTACTGCCCAGCGGCCACATTCGCGCCTCGGCGCGTGCTCGCCTGGCCCTGCTGAAAACGAGGACTGCGGGCGAGGAAATGCTCTGGGCACTGATCCAGGCGACAGATCGGGAACCGGCCCACAGCGTAGTGCTGAGTGCCGATCGCTACCCGGGCGATCCATTGCGCCAGATCCGCATTGCCCTCAGCGCTGTCGATGGCTTTGGCCGCTCCTTGCAAGCCAAGCAACGGGTCGAGGCAGGGAGAGCCTATGCCGTGGCCGAAAATGGCTCGCTGCTGCTGGACGATAAAGGCAAACCGATACAGCATGAGGCCGACCCTCGTTGGCGCGTCAGCGAACGGGTCGAGTACAACAACAAAGGTCTGGTGACACGGGTCTATCGCCCTTATTTCGCCGATGCCTGGCGCTACATCAACGATGCTTCATTGCGCGAACACGGCTACCACGATCAGCAGTTCTACGATCCGCCCGGACGGCTGGTCAAGGTCATCAATGCCAAGGGGCATGAGGCCTGGCACGTCTATCATCCGTGGTACCAGTGTAACCACGATTACAACGATACGGATCCGGGGACAGCGCCGTGAATGCGCAGGTTCATCGAAAGACACCAGTCGTGGCGGTTTTCGACGGGCGGGCCGGACCGGTCCGGCGAGTGGACTATTTACGCGACGCGAGAAGCGAAGAAACCCAAACGCTGGTCACAGCCCAGGCGTATGACGTTGCCGGACGCATCGTCGATCAATGGGACCCGCGATTCCACGGGACGCAAACAGTCAACCTGCACAGCCTCTATAGCCTGTCAGGCACACCGCTGCGCACTGAAAGCATTGACGCGGGCCTGCGTTGCGAATTGCCCGGCCTGGCCGGCCAGCGCCTGCGCAGTTGGGACGCACGCGGCAACGCGCAGCAGACCGAATACGACTCGCAATTGCGCCCCACGCTGATCCGCGAGCGCGGCCAGGCCTGGGCCACGGTTGGTCGCCTGCGCTACGGCAACCGTTCGAATGAAAACGCCTTGCACAATCGATGCAGTCGCCTGGTGGAGCATTACGACACGGCCGGGCTGGTCATCGTTGACGATTATTCGCTGACCGGCCTGCCCCTGCACCAGGGGCAACGTTTCCTGGATACGCTGGAATTGCCCGACTGGCCGGAAGACGAGACAGGACGCGAACGTTTGCTGGAGCCTGACCGCTACGACAGCCGTTGGCGCTACGACGCCTTGGGTGATGCCGTGGAACTGACGAATGCCAAGGGGCATCGGCAACACATCGAGCTTGACGTTGCCGGTCAGCCCAAGCGTGTGCGTTTGCAATGGGCCGGCTCCCCCGTCGCCGAGCTGATCAGCGATCAATTCAGCTACAGCGCCGAAGGGCAGCGTCAAGCGTGCACAACCGGCAACGGCATCACGACTACGTTCGACTACGACCCGGTCAACGGACGCCTGACTGAGCTCAAGGCCATGAAGGGCAGCGATGTCCATCAGCACCTCGGCTATCGCTACGATCCGGTGGGCAACGTCACGTCCATCACCGATCACACCCATGCCGTGCGCTACCACGCCAACCAGCGCAGCGAAGGCATTCGCACCTTCGCCTATGACAGCCTGTATCGCCTGGAAAGCGCCACGGGACTGGAAATTCCCGGAGCGAGCATGCAACCGGGGTTGCCGGGGCTGGTCCCGCCATCCGACCTGTCCCTGCGGACCCCATACACCCAACGCTACGAGTACGACCGGGGCGGCAACCTGGAAAAACTGGTTCACGCCAGCGCAGCCCCAGGCCAGGCCCACACCCTGCACCTGACCATGGACTCATCGAGCAACCGGTGCCTGCAATGGCACAAGGGCGCCCCCCCTATTGGCGATGACCTGGACTTCGATGCCGGCGGCAATCAACTGACCCTGCCCTCCTCCGGACAGCACCTGACGTGGAACTGGCGCAATCAATTGCAGAAGGTGACCCAAGTACTTCGCCGAGACGCCGAAGACGATGCCGAGCATTACACCTATAACGCCCAGGGCATCCGCATGCGCAAGTTGCGAACCACCCAAGCCGCCTCCGTCACCCATGTGCGCGATGTGCGTTATCTACCGGGCCTGGAGATCCGCACCCTGGACGACAGCGAAGAACTCCACGCCTGCACGCTGCAAGGCCCGGCGTCCAACGTGCACGCGCTCCACTGGGCCAAGGGCCGGCCGACTGAAATCGAGCAAGGCCAGGTGCGCTATAGCCTGGAGGATCACCTGGGCTCGCTGGCCATGGAACTGGACCAGGACGCAAGGCTCATCAGCCACGAAGGTTATTATCCGTTTGGCGGCACGGCGTGGTGGGCGGCCGATTCCCAGGTGCAGGCCAGTTATAAGACGGTTCGTTATTCCGGCAAGGAGCGCGATAGCGCGGGGCTTTATTACTACGGCTTTCGTTATTACGCACCCTGGATGATGCGCTGGATCAACCCGGACCCGGCGGGGCCGGTGGATGGGTTGAATCTGTATGCGATGGTGGGGAATAACCCGCTGTCCTACGTTGACCTGACAGGGCTCGACAGGAAGAAACGCATAGAGGCTTTCCGCGACGACAATACCGCTCGGGTCGCGTACGTGACGACCGCTTATAACAAATTAAAGGAAAGATTTGAGCAGGAGGCGGACGCGAAGAAAATCAGACCCGCACAGAAACCAAAATTCATTGCCACGGCGTTGAATAAAACAGATGACCCAGGCAAGGCGTTCACCAAAACGGCACTCAACAACAAATTGGTTGCGTTTGCAGCCGTCCTGAACCCCACTAACAACGACGCTGTTCGAGATTTTTATAACAAGGACGTTTCTCCCAGCGGCGCCCAGCCGTTCATAGGCATGCAACAATACAGCGAGATTGACGGTAGCTATGGACAGCCATTCTCGCTGGGGGCCTCTAAGATCAGGGACCTTAACCTTTTTGTCGGGGCCCTGGAGACTGAATACCAACGTCCCGATAACGTACAGGGCAGAAACAACCCGTTGCATCAGGAGACGATTGAAGAGATCAAAACACATGTGATAGCCAGTCACTACATCGTACCGATTTCTGCGGGTGTGCCCGGAGCGCACGCCGAGGTGCAAGCGTTGAACTTCGCCAGAAACAAGTGGGGGGCCGACATAGTAGAGTCCGGAGAAATCGTTATCGACACGCGATTATTGCGAAGTGGCGACAAGCAGGGTGACAACTTCATTACGTGTTTTAATTGCGCGGGAATTATTCCCACGCACGTTGAGATCATAAGCGGACGAACGGAGCGCGATTACGTTAAGTACGAAAAGACGACCTCGGCTATTCCTGAAGAATTTCTAACACAGAGATGATGGCGTCCGTCGATAGCGGCCCGATACTTCAAGGCCGCCGTCCCATTACGCTTCTGTTCTATTCAAGATCTCTTCAGTCAGACGTCTGTGCAGTGTTTTCCTGTCGTCGCCCAGAAGGGTGATTTGTCTGGCATATTCATCGCCCGTCAAGGCTCGGCCCTCCCACGACTCAAGCAAGGCATCGGCCTTCGCAGCGAAAATCCTTTCGTTTTCCTCGATGTCGATTGGATATCGATGCCGGAGGTAAACCTGCCAGAAGTCTTGCCCGATGATCTGATTAACCCGCCCGTCGCCCATCTCCAGTTCCAAAACAGTTCGATAAGCATCTTCCAGCATGTGCTCATCGACCCCGGAAAGCTCACCAAACAACATGCCCTCGGACTGCCAAGGCAAGGCCAATTGTTTAGCAAGACCGGTTTGATAGGCCAGGTACGTTTCCACCTCATCGATCGTTCCGGTTATATCTCCTTCATCATCGAGCGCCTGGAAATGCTCCCCGGCAGCCAGTCTTTGCTGGATGGCGGCCCGCGCAATTTCATTCAGTTGATCAAGGCGCGACTTGCCCTGGGCTAGCGCTACGAGCTTGGCTTCAATCTCCTGCACAGAGGCCGAACGGTAGGCTTCATGAATCAGAACCTTGATTCCCATCTCGTTGAATATCTGGGAGCCGGCATCGGCACAAGAGTCTGGATGCATCGCGACACGGAACAGTTCCTGGCGCAGCTCAGTGTTTTCACCCATGGCCGCAAGCATCCGCCAGACCCGGCTGGTGAGTCCGAAGCGTCTTGAAAGGTCCGAGTAATCAGCGGACTCCGTCAGTTGTGCAAGCAGATCGAAGAAGCCTTGGGACCCAGCCTCCGCTTCAAGGTCGTCCCAACGTTGCCGCAAAACCTCGTTGGGCTCGGGCAGGTTCCCTTCGAGCCAATAGCGACGGCCCTCTTCGCCAGTGGGAGGGCGGGTACGGGCCGGATCGTACCCCACCGACCGGATATAGGCGTCGAGTTGAACGTGAACGTTATCCGCAAGCGCCTCCCTGTCCAACCAGGTCCTGGCGATCAAGCGAGCCTGCGGCCCCCCCTCCACCACCTGAGGCAATTGTTCGATCGGGTTACCGAGCAAACTCAGTTCAAAATCACGGGGCCGGGGCAATTCGAACAACCCGCTTGGCCATTCTCGAACACCGGTGTTCTGCAAATCCAATACCCTGAGCGCTGGCATCCGGCCAATATCCGGTACAGCGCCCAGGCGCGGGTTGTTATCGAGCCGGCAGACTTCAAGCAACGCCAACGTGCTCAGTTCCTCAACCCCTTTCGATGTCAGCCGGAGCTGGTTCGCCGAACAGCTCAACAACCTGAGGCCTCGCAGGTGAGGCAATGCCGGTGTCAGGTCCGTCAGTTCGTTATGGTCAAGGTACACTTCTCGCACATTGGGAAAATGCTCGAAAAAGGCGGAGAGGTCGCCGCGAACTTTCGCATACTTGAGGCGCACGACGGCCACATGTTCAAAACGGGCATTGAGGGGTGGTAGCGTCTCCAGAAACTGCTCTACCGTTTTGAAACTCAAATCCAGGGTTTGCTCACCCTGCGCTTGGCCCGGTTCGGAGGAAGGCGCGTATTTTCCCTGCCAGCTTTGCTTGATCGTCTTGGCGATATCGCCACGATGATATTCCTGGTTGTGGACCGAACGCTCTCCGGACGGCGAGCAAACCCAGCCGTCCAACACTTGATTCAATGCATTCCACTCCGTCTCTTGTCTGGACAGGAAGTCCATGACGTGGGCATCGGTAGAAAATGACTGCCTGAGATCAGAAAATATCTCGGTCGTGGCGGCCGGAAACAAATCCCTGAACCGCGCTTCCAGGCCCAAGGCATCACCCGTGCCAAGCAACCGCTCATCGAGCCGCGCATACCCTCGCTGCTTCCCGAGCAGACGCGCAGAAATCGACGATTCCACCACGCCCCCGGTACCGTCCAAGAGGTTTTTTCGAAACATTGCCCGTTCCAATGGCGCTCGCTGGACTGCCTGTCTCAGCAACCCTCCGTCGCCCAGGTTGTAACCCAACGTTCGACGCTCGGCCTCGGTCAGGGCATTCAGAACCTGCGTATAAAAATCCTCGGCGCTGTGCACGGAATTGCCTTGCTCGCCAAAAACCCGAGGTGTGGTTTCTTCCACCGGCGCAAGTACCTTGCGCACGGTCGATGACGACGGCCCAATGCTGTCGAGTAGCGGTCCGTCCGGCGCCCCTTCGCGAATCTCGATGCGCGCCTGCGCCGGCCATTCAGGCCACTGCGCCAGGCTGTGCAACGCCAGACGCCAGGTGTCGGGATTGCCCTTGGTGGGCAAATACAGACCTTCATAGGCCAGCGCAATCCGCCACTCGCCCATGGCCGTGCGGGCGGCTTGGCGCACCCGCAGAGGCAAGTGATGGCGCTCGCTCATTTGCTGGAGCTCCACCTCGGTGACGTCGATCAACAGCTCGTCCACCAGGGCGCGAGGCAGTTGGGGAAACGCTTCCTGCAAGACCTGGACATCGGCACCGACCGCGTCGTCGATCACCGGTCCGTTGGCTTCTTCAATCCCCCGTGCGGCCCTGAAACGTTTGATGGTCTCGGCCAGCAACACCGGAGGCCGGGCATGCTCGACATGCAACTGACGCAAGCTGGCCTCTTCGACGCCGCTGACGATGCGGATCTGTTCCAGGGTTTCGTCCGAAAATGAATCGACGCTGTGTCCCAGGCGCCGCATCAGTTTCGTACCCTGCCAGGCCAATGGACGTTCGGCCTCGTGGCCCCAGGCGCCGACCTCGTTATGGGCAAGCCGGGGCGCATACGCATCGGCCCGTACGGGGTGTTGAATGCGATAGGTGCCCGATGGGTCCCGTTCGACCACGTACTGTCGCCCATCGAGCAGCAGCACCTCTCGCGCCTGGTGAAGATAAAGGCCATTGGCTTGCGGTTGCGCCTGTGTGTCCAGGTCCAGCGACTGCGCATAGGGGGCGAGGTCCGGGTGCCATAGACGCGCCTGCCCGTCACGCCCTTGGACCACTTTCATCTGCGCGACAAACGATGAGGGTCGGGTTGAGCGTACGGCTCCCACCACCTTGCCCCCTGCGACGAAAACCCCCATCAGGGCCATGTTTTCAGCCACCCCGAGCAAGTGTGCGGCGGCTTCGGCACGTCGGCCCTGGGACCAGTCGACAATGCCCTCGAACGT
The DNA here is from genome assembly GCF_025917275.1 of Pseudomonas agronomica. GTDB lineage: Bacteria > Pseudomonadota > Gammaproteobacteria > Pseudomonadales > Pseudomonadaceae > Aquipseudomonas > Aquipseudomonas agronomica. Next base: position 10,571 of record NZ_JAOSHO010000089.1, read on the forward strand.
TTCGTCGAGCAGTTGATAAACGGTGTAGACCAACAGGCCTTCGCCAAGTACCGGCACGAACGACGCTGCCGTGAAGGCCGCCAGTTCCAGCACCGTCTCGGCGACCTGCATGAAACTGTCCCAGCGAGCCCAGCGCGACTTGAGATCCTCGTCTCCCGTCGGCACAGCGAGCAGACGGGCATCCTGGATGATCTGGGCGAGTCGTCGCTCGTACCCATGCACCCATAGGTCGCCCTTCACCTGCCGGCTGGTCATTCGCAACGCGGGATTTTCCACCGGTTCACGCCGGGCCTTGAACAACTGCGCATTGAGGGCGGCAAAGAAACGCCCACGGTTGGCCAAGGGAATGAAGCGATTGAAAAACTGTTGGTAGCTCGCTGAACGTAATCGAACGGCCAGCGCTGTGAAGAACGCCGTGGTGGAACCGTACTGCCTGAGCGGATGCTCCGGATCGTCGGGGATATACACCACGACCGGTTCGGCCTGCCGGCTCTGCTCAAGGTCGGGCGCGAAAATGACGATACCGATCAGGAGCGTGTCGAGCAGGTAAAGGTCGTGGCCGTACTGCGGCTTGCCGCGATAACTTGCCGTTCGTTGGCCGACGCTCAGTGCCTGCAAGGTCCGATAACACTGCGGGCTGATATCGCCCCTGATCCGCGCGACGGCCGCTGCTGCCCGGAAGGCGTCCCTGTCATTGTTCTGGAGACACGCCTGCACAACAGCGCTGGCGACCGGCTCATCGAGCAAGTTGTTCTTCAGATACGCTTGATAGCGCCCACCGATGTCCAACTCCCGACAAAGCGCCACGAAGACCGGCAAGGCCAGCGTTTCGCCCATGGGCAAAATATCGAACTGCCCGGTGGCCGAGGGCCGGCTAATGAAACAGGACGCGTCGTCGAAAAAACCTGGGCGGGCCTCTTTCGCCTCGAAATTCTGCAGGGCCGCATCCAGCAGCGAAATGGTGCGGGTCCGGTACGCGACGAAGATGCCCTCCGGAACGTAGAGCCGCAAGTATGTCTGCCGAACATCCAGCGTGATATTGCAGCGCTGTTGCAACGCCGCGACCAGCAGCGGCTCGGCAAAGGCTTCGATCGACTGGAGCCGACCGAGCACTTGCTCCAGTTTTTGCCGGGATGTCCAACGGGCTTGCAAGGCGCTTTTGAGCTGCGCCTTATCCGCCGCGCCGGCCTGGGTTAACCCCGATGGCACTGGCCCGGCGGCGTGTATCAGCGCCGTTCGTTGTGGCGAGGAGAGCTTGGGCAGCCAGTCCGGTATCGCATGGACGAGCCATTCCTGAGGGTGGGTTGGCCGCGGTGTTTGCGATGCCAATATTTGCAGAGTCGTCATGTGTTGCAGTCATCCGTGACAAGTGAACCCTGACGCTAGACGACGTCCCCCGTCGTCACCAGCTCAAACGTGTTTCCGGACAAGACACGGCGACACGGCCTGTTTGGCGCCTGCGAGCAACATGCTATGGTTCGCCCCCGACTCCCACCGGTTTGCGCCTGCATGCTGCCGACTCCTCGTACCTTTCGCCTGATTGTCGCCATCGCGCTGATACTCCTCGGCGCCGCCCTGGCCGCCACCCTGGCCGTGCGCCACGCCGAACGCGAGGCGCTGGAAGAAGACGCCAGCCGCGCGAGCCAGCAACTGGCGCTGTACGCCAATTCGTTGCACACCTTGATCGAACGCTACCGCGCCCTGCCCGCCGTGCTTGCGCTGGACCCGGAGCTGCGTGACGCCTTGAAGGGGCCGGTCAACCCAGCGCAACAGGACGCCCTGAACCGCAAGCTGGAAAAGATCAACGGCGCCGCACAATCCTCGACATTGGAACTGCTGGACCACACCGGCCTGGCGGTCGCCGCCAGTAATTGGCAGTTGCCCAGCAGCTACGTCGGGCACAACTACGGTTTCCGTCCCTACTTCCTCCAGACCCGCACCCTGGGCACCGGGCGGTTCTATGCGGTGGGCGTGACCAGCGGCATTCCAGGTTATTTTCTGTCCAGTGCGGTGACCGGTGACAACGGTGAGTTCCTTGGCGCGATGGTGGTGAAACTGGAGTTCCCGGAGCTTGAGCGCGAATGGCGCCAGGGCAGCGACACCCTGTTGGTCAGCGATGCGCGGGGGATCATCTTCATCGCCAACCGCCCCGGCTGGCGCTATCGCCATCTACAACCCTTGACCGACAGCGACCGCGCGGAACTCAAGGCCACCCGCCAATACGACAAGCAACCGCTGCAACCCTTGGCCTTCGATCCGCTGCGGCGTTTTGACGACAGCAGCCACTTGTCACGGGTCGAGGCACCCGGCGGCGCGGCGGATTACCTGTGGGAATCCCTGCCGTTGACCAGCGAAGGCTGGACCTTGCACCTGCTACGCCGTCCGCAGATCGCTTTCGAAGACCTGCGCAACGCCGGCCTCGCCGCCGCCGGGTTGTGGCTGGCGCTGGTGTTTCTCCTGCTGTTTCTCAATCAGCGATGGCGCCTGGCAAGGCTGCGCCAGCGCAGCCGCGAGGAACTTGAACGGCTGGTGGATGAACGCACCCGCGAACTGCGCACCGCCCAGGACGGCTTGGTGCAATCAGCCAAGCTCGCCGCCCTGGGACAGATGTCCGCCGCGCTCGCCCACGAAATCAATCAACCGTTGACCGCCCAGCGCATGCAACTGGCCACCCTGCGCCTGCTGCTGGACCATGGCCGCGTCGACGATGCCTACAAAGCCCTCAAGCCGGTGGACGACATGCTGACCCGCATGGCCGCCCTCACCGGCCACCTGAAAACCTTCGCCCGCAAAAGCCCCAGCGGCCTGCGCGAACGCCTGGACCTGGCGGCGGTGGTGGATCAGGCCCTGCAATTGCTGGACACACGCCTGCGGGACGAAAACGTCAGTACCGTGTTGTACCTGACCCGTCCGGCGTGGGTGCGTGGCGACGCGATCCGCCTGGAACAGGTCCTGATCAACCTGTTGCGCAACGCCCTCGACGCCATGGTCGAGCAACCCCTCAAGCGCCTCGAAGTGCGCCTGGAGGCCGATGAGCAACTGTGGCGCCTGAGCGTCAGCGACAGCGGCACCGGGATCGCCGAAGAGCATCTGGCCCAGGTCTTCGATCCGTTCTTCACCACCAAGGCCGTGGGCGACGGCCTCGGCCTGGGGCTGGCGGTTTCGTTTGCGATCATCCATGAGTCCGGCGGCCGCTTGACGGCGGACAATCATGAACATGGCGCGGTATTCTGCGTGACCTTGCCCATCGATCAGGAGGCGCAATTGCATGCTTGACTCGGTCATGGTCGTCGATGACGAAAGCAGCATCCGCACGGCGGTCGAACAATGGCTGAGCCTGTCGGGGTTCCAGGTGCAGTTGTTCAGTCGCGCCGAAGAATGCCTGGCAAAGCTGCCGGAGAATTTCCCCGGGGTGATCCTCAGCGACGTGCGCATGCCCGGGCTGGGCGGCCTGGAGTTGCTGGCCGAAGTGCGCCGGCGGGACCCGGACCTGCCGGTGATCCTGCTGACCGGTCACGGTGACGTGCCGATGGCCGTGGAAGCCATGCGCGATGGTGCCTATGACTTTCTCGAAAAGCCCTTCAGCCCCGACGCACTGCTGGGCAGCTTGCGCCGGGCGCTGGACAAGCGCTTCCTGATTCTGGAAAACCGCCGGCTGCACGAACAGGCCGATGCCCGCGCCAAGCTGGACACCACCCTGCTTGGCGTCTCTCGCGCATTGCAGAACCTGCGTCGCCAGGTGCTGGACCTGGCGACGTTGCCGGTCAACGTGTTGATCCGCGGTGAAACCGGCAGCGGCAAGGAACTGGTCGCCCGCTGCCTGCACGACTTCGGCCCAAGGGCCAGCAAACCGTTCGTGGCCCTGAACTGCGCAGCGATTCCCGAACCGCTGTTCGAGGCCGAGCTGTTCGGCCATGAAAGCGGCGCCTTTACCGGTGCCCAAGGCAAGCGCATCGGCAAGCTTGAATATGCCGACGGCGGCACGCTGTTCCTCGATGAAATCGAAAGCATGCCGCTGGCCCAGCAAGCCAAGTTGCTGCGCGTGTTGCAGGAAAAGAAACTCGAACGCCTGGGTTCCAACCAGAGCATCAACGTCGACCTGCGCATCATTGCCGCCACCAAACCCGACTTGCTGGACGAAGCCCGGGCCGGGCGTTTTCGCGAAGACCTGGCCTATCGCCTGAACATCGCCGAGCTGCGCCTGCCGCCGCTGCGAGAACGACGCGAAGACGTTCCGCTGCTGTTCGAGCATTTCACCCACAGCGCCGCCGAACGCCTCGGCCGCCCCGCCGTCCCCTTGAGCGGCCCGCAGCTGAGCCATCTGCTCAGCCACGATTGGCCGGGCAATGTGCGCGAACTGGCCAACGTCGCCGAACGCCAGGTGCTGGGCCTGGATCAACTGCCCGCCCTGGACACCGAGCCGGGCCAGTCCCTCGCGGCCCAGCAGGAAGCCTTCGAAGCCCAATGCCTGCGCGCCGCCTTGACCCGGCACAGGGGTGATGTGAAAGCCGTGCTCGAAGAACTGCAACTGCCGCGCCGCACCTTCAATGAAAAAATGCAGCGGCATGGGTTGAGTCGGGAGATGTTTTTGTAAGGTCGCTGATGTGCGGTGCCTGACCGGCC
>NZ_JAOSHO010000890.1 GCF_025917275.1 Pseudomonas agronomica
GTTCTGGAACGTCGCCGACCCGGGCTGGGCCTACGGCATCTATTTCGGCGTGACCGGCCCCTTGGCGCTGGGACATCCGATTACCTTCTACGACGGCCCGTTCACCCTCGACAGCACCTGCCGCGTCATCAACAAATACGGCATCACCAACCTGGCGGGTTCGCCCACGGCCTATCGCCTGCTGATCGCCGGCGGCGAACGGTTCGCCCGGGCGGTCAAGGGCAAGCTGCGCATCGTCAGCAGCGCCGGTGAGCCGCTGAACCCGGAAGTGATCCGTTGGTTCGCCGACAATTTGAACGTGGTGATCCACGACCATTACGGCCAGACCGAACTGGGCATGGTGCTGTGCAATCACCATGGCCTCGAGCATCCGGTGCACCAGGGGGCGGCGGGTTTTGCCTCGCCAGGCCACCGCATCGTGGTGCTGGATGACAACCATCAGGAGCTCGGCGTCGGCCAACCGGGCATTCTCGCCGTCGACCGCAGCCAATCGCCGATGTGCTGGTTCGCCGGTTACGAAGGGGGCCCGACCAAGGCCTTCGTCGGGGACTATTACCTGAGCGGCGACACCGTCGAGTTCAACCCCGACGGCAGCATCAGCTTCGTCGGGCGCAGTGATGACGTGATCACCACGTCCGGCTACCGGGTTGGCCCGTTCGATGTGGAAAGCGCGCTGATCGAGCACCCGGCCGTGGTCGAGGCCGCCGTGATCGGCAAGCCCGACCCGGAGCGTACCGAGCTGGTCAAAGCCTTTGTGGTGCTCAGCGCCCAATACCGCGCCGCGCCGGAGCTGGCCGAAGAACTGCGGCTGCACGTACGCCAGCGGCTGGCGGCCCATGCCTATCCCCGTGAAATCGAATTTGTCAGCGACTTGCCGAAAACCCCGAGCGGCAAGTTGCAGCGCTTTATCTTGCGCAACCAGGAAATCGCCAAGGTTCAAGAGACTTTGGCCCAGAACGTTTCAGCTTGAATCCAAGGAAACCATGATGCAGATCGACAACAAGATTTTCCTCGTTAGCGGTGGCGCTTCCGGCCTCGGCGCGGCCACCG
>NZ_JAOSHO010000891.1 GCF_025917275.1 Pseudomonas agronomica
GTTGGGCAAGCCGCTCGGGCTGCTCGGCCACCGGGTAACGCACCAGTTCGTCGGCCAGCAAGTAGATTGTCGCCCGGGCCAGTTGCTCGCTGATCTGGCGAACTTCGCCGACCAACGTCAGTTGCTCGCCGTCGCTGACCAGCCGATAGACCTTCGCCGCATGGGGCCCGGTCTGCTCCACCAGCACCTGGCCTCGCAGGAGGCGGGTGCGCTGGCTCAGGTCGAGGTCGGTCTGGCTGAAGGCCTGCAACTCCAGCGGAATGCCCAGCAGGCGCGCCCACACCGCCAGGGCACGGCGGCGCTCCGTGTCATTCATCGGCCGCAGGTTATCGGCCATCAAGGAAAACGTGCCATGGGCCAAACGCTCACGGTACTGCTCGCCGCGCGTCTGGTTGAGCAGGTGCAGCGCCAGCACGCCAAGCACCGCCACCAACACCAGTGCCGCACACATGCCGCCATAGATGCGCAGGAAGATCGAATTCACGGAGCGGCGTCTACGCATGCTTCGGGGACGAACAGGTAGCCTTTGCTGCGGATGGTCTTGATCAAGCGCGGATGGTCGGGGTCGTCACCAATCTTGGGACGGATGCGCGAGATGCGCACGTCGATGGAGCGATCCTGGCCGTCGTAGCCGATACCGCGCAGGGCGGTGAAGATTTCCTCGCGAGACAGGATGCGCCCGGCGTTGGATACCAACAGCCAGAGCAAATCGAATTCGGCGCTGGTCAGTTCGATGCCATTGCCCAGCAGCCAGGCTTCGCGCAAGGCGTCGTCCACCACCAACGGACCGAACTCCAGGCGCCTCTGCTTCGCAGGCACGGCAGGCTCCGGTTCGCTGCGCCGCAGCAGGGCCTGGATGCGCGCCAGCAACAGACGCGGGCGCACAGGCTTGCAGACGTAGTCATCGGCGCCCAGGTCCAAGCCCTGGATCTGGTCGCTGTCGTCGGTACGCGCCGTGAGCATCAGGATCGGTCCGTCGTAACGCTCGCGCACTTTGCGGCAAATGCTCAGGCCGTCCTCGCCGGGCAGCATCAGGTCGAGGATGACCAG
>NZ_JAOSHO010000892.1 GCF_025917275.1 Pseudomonas agronomica
GCTTTCTGACTGACAACAAAGTACTTCAGATCAACGGCTCATCCGCCTGCTTCTGCTTCCAACCGTCATTCCCCGGCAACAACAGGTTCAACGCAATCGCCACCACGGCGCACAGCGCGATGCCCTTGAGGCCGAAGTCGTCCGGGCCGGTGCCGGTGCCCACCAGCACGCCGCCGATGCCGAACACCAAGGTCACTGAAACGATCACCAGGTTGCGTGCTTCGCCCAAGTCGATCTTGTGGCGGATCAGCGTGTTCATGCCCACCGCTGCGATCGAGCCGAACAGCAGGCACAGGATCCCGCCCATGACCGGTATCGGGATGCTTTGCAGCAGCGCGCCGAACTTGCCGATGAACGCCAGGCTGATGGCAAAGATTGCCGCCCAGGTCATGATTTTCGGGTTGTAGTTCTTGGTCAGCATCACCGCGCCAGTGACTTCGGCGTAGGTGGTGTTAGGCGGGCCGCCGAACAGGCCGGCGGCGGTGGTGGCGATGCCGTCGCCGAGCAGCGTGCGGTGCAGGCCGGGTTTTTTCAGGTAGTCGCGGCCGGTCACGCTGCCCACGGCAATCACGCCGCCGATGTGCTCGATGGCCGGCGCCAGGGCGACCGGCACGATGAACAGGATCGCCTGCCAGTTGAATGCCGGTGCGGTGAAGGCCGGCAGGGCGAACCATGGTGCGGCGGCGATTTTTGCGGTGTCCACGACGCCGAAGAAAAACGCCATGGCAAAGCCCACCAGCACGCCGGAAATGATCGGCACCAGGCGGAAAATGCCTTTGCCGAACACCGCGACGATCAGGGTAGTGAGAAGGGCTGGCATCGAAATCATCATCGCGGTCTGATAATGAATCAGCTCGCTGCCGTCACCGGCCTTGCCCATCGCCATGTTCGCCGCAATCGGCGCCATGGCCAGGCCGATGGAAATGATCACCGGGCCGATCACCACCGGCGGCAACAGGCGATCAATGAACCCGGTACCCTTGATCTTCACCGCCAGGCCCAGGAACGTGTAGACGAAACCGGCCGCCATCACGCCG
>NZ_JAOSHO010000893.1 GCF_025917275.1 Pseudomonas agronomica
ATCCGCCGGCTTGTGCGCCTTGGGTTACGTCGGTAGTTTGGGACCTGTCACTGCTCATCAGTGATCGGGTTTAGCAGCTCGCCGAGTTAAGTCGCACAACGCGTCATCAGTCAGGAATCCCCATCCCTGCACTTGATGGCGGCTGTGCGCAGGGCGCCCTCGGGCGCGCCGATTTCTTAACTCGTCGGTCTGCTAACCTGCGTACAGCTGCCTCCCAATTCGTTTAGCAGCGAACGGGTCGTGGCCTCAATAGAGAGTTAAGACCATGGTCAAAATTACACCGAATCCTCCCGTTACCGACGAACACGTCTCCCGTGCTCAGTCTGCCCGCAACAAGAAAATCGACGATGCTGCCACGCGGGCGTTGGACTACCTGAAGCCAAAGCCTAAGGACGAAAAGTCAGACAAAACCGACTCCATCTTCCGAATTGATCCGAATGTGGACTCTAAGTGTTTGCTTGCGAATCTGAGTGAGAACCTGGCTTCGGCAAATGCGATGATCAGTGATTTGGCGTTTGATCTGGATGGGTCGCGTCGGCGGGTTGCGATGGGGATTTTGCAGGTGATCGAAGTGAGTGAACTATTGGCGAATCGGGCTTTGGATATTGTTGAGATCAGATAGCCGAAGCGTTCGCTAGTGATAGGAAAGGCCTAGTACCGCGAGGCCTTTCCTATTTAGAAGGTCAAATAGTCGCAAACTTCGGTGTGGAGGTCTTCTAGGGCTCAGGTATCGTGTGAGGGTTGTTCTGACCTGATAGCAGTAACGAGCCAGCCAACTTTCTGTGACTAAAATAAATAGTTCCCTTTGGTCCCCTTTTTCCTTGTGCCATAGCAGCCCTGATCAAGATTGGTCGCGGTCTGCGGTTGAAGGTAACCGTCCGGCCAGCACCCTCTCCTGACAGCCCTCCAAATTGGCCAAGATAGTGGACACCATTTTTTAGTGGACACTATCTTGGATACAGTTGCCCCAGCCCGTCGAGCCGGTCGCCGCCCCAACTTTCCGCTGGACTTTAAACGCCAAGTCGTCGAGGCCAC
>NZ_JAOSHO010000894.1 GCF_025917275.1 Pseudomonas agronomica
TCGCCAGCTCCTACAAAACCCAGCGGGAGCAAGCTCCCTCGCCACAGGGTTGGGTGTCGATTGGCCTATCTGTCGACGACACGAAACCACTGTGGGAGCCTGCTCCGGGCGGCGATCCGACGATGAGGCTTGCAACTATGGCATCAAGTCCGAAGCTCAACCCGGTCCAGGGCCTTGTTCGCCAGCAGCGTCCCCAGCTCGATCATCTGCACCCCCCCCAACGCCACATGCCGCCGCGAGCCTTCCAGGCCAAACGCCAGGTCGTTGAGCACCGCATTGGCCGAGGCCAGGGTTTCGCTGAGGTTGGCCAGCAAGGCTTCGGTGTCGATGCTGTCCGATACGGTGAACAATTGCACTGAGGGTTTGGGTTCTGGTTCGCTGTTGTCGGGCTTGAGGTAATGGTCCATCGCGCGGTCGGCAGCTTCTTTCAGCTTTTCGGGGGCGTAGTCGCCGTAGGGGAAGGTGGCGGCGGGTTTGGGAATGTCAGAATTATTTTTCAATTGAAGCTCCTTTAAACTATTGGAGCCCAGGACAAAACGTCCGGGCCAGTTGCCCCTTGAATTCTTTCGGACGGTCAAACCCGGTCGCTGAATTGGCAGCGACACTCAAAGGCTAGGCCCCTCGCTTCCGAGGGGCAACCTTAAAAACATGTCGGAAACTTCAGGGCGTCTGACAGACCGCTCATTTGATCAGGGATGTTTCGCACAAATTTGCGGGTAGGCTTTTTTTGAATTGAGTTGGGGTACATATCCATTGCTCATGCCGGGATGCCCACTCCACAATGCCTGTGTTCGGCCAGCGTGGTTAACGGGGCGCCGAGACCAACGTCCTCCCCGAGGCGGCCTGATAGCCGACCTGGTTCTTGATCGGACTGCGTTTATCCTGTGGGAGCGAGCTTGCTCGCGATGACGGTAGCCAATCCAAATCTGGGTAACTGAAGTACCGCTATCGCGAGCAAGCTCGCTCCCACACTGGATCTTCAGCAGACACAAATTCATGTGCACCGCAAAAACCTGTGGGAGCGGGCTTGCTCGC
>NZ_JAOSHO010000895.1 GCF_025917275.1 Pseudomonas agronomica
TGTGGGAGCGAGCTTGCTCGCGATTGGGGACAACTAGGTTTCAAGCCTGGCGATTGGCATACATCCGGCACTCCGCCAACAGCGCCAGCAGGTTCGGGTCGCGTTCCTTGGCCTTCAGGAACACCACGCCGATGTGCTGCTGCAACCGGTACTTTTCCTGCAACGGGATCAGTTTCACCCGGTTTTCGTAGACCGCCGCAATCCTGCCCGGCAGCAGGGCATAACCCACCCCGGAGCTGACCATGCTCAGCAGGGTAAAGATATCGTTGACCTGCATCGCCACCTTCGGCTCGAACCCCGCCTGCCTGAACACCCGATTGCCGTCCTGGTGCGTGGCGAAGCCCTGGGTCAGGGTGATAAAGGTCTCGTCGCGGACTTCGGCCAGGTCGACTTCGCTGCGCTGGGCGAAGGGCGAGTCGGCAGGCGTGGCCAGGAAGATGTCATCGGAAAACAGCTGGATCTGTTCGCAGTCCGGGTCGTTGACGCTGTCGTCCAGCGACACCAGGATCGCATCGACTTCCATGTTCTTGAGCTTGTACAACAGGTCGATGTTCGAACCCATGATCAAGTCGATGTTGAGCTCGCTGCGGCGGATCTTCAGGCCCATGATCAGCTGCGGCACGGTCTTGACCGTCAATGAATACAGGGACCCCAGCTTGAAGCGTTCCGCGGAAAAACCCGCTGCCTCGCGGGTCAGGCGCACGCTTTCGATCACGTCCTGGATCAGTTTCTGCGCCCGTTCTTCCAATACGTAGGCGCTTTCCAATGGCGTGAGGTTGCGGCCCTCATGCTTGAACAACGGGCAACGCAGGGCGCTCTCCAGTGAATGAATGGCCCGGTGCACGCTGACGTTGCTGGTCTGCAACTCGACCGCCGCCCGCGCGAGGTTGCCGGTGCGCATGAAGGCCAGGAACACCTCGAGTTTCTTCAGGGTCAATTCTTCGTCGATCAGCATGGGGGGCGGGCTCTTGTTCGTATGGGCTGATTGTGCCCCATGTTTTCCCAGCGACGCGATTTATGTGGCTAGGGAGCTG
>NZ_JAOSHO010000896.1 GCF_025917275.1 Pseudomonas agronomica
GCAAAAGAATAAAAGATCGCAGGCTTCGCCAGCTCCTACAGGGTCCGGCAGCTCCTACCTCGGTATCAGCGCCCCCGGCACCTGGATCACCCGACTCGCCAGCAGATGCCCCGCCTCGGCCGCCTCCGCCGGGCTGCCGCCCAACAAGCGACTTGCCAGGTAGGCGGCACTGAACGAGTCCCCCGCCGCCGTCGTATCCACCACGCGCTCAACCCGTTGGGCCGGCACCTCATAGAACTGTCCATCACAACGGATCAGGCAGGCCTCGGCGCCACGCTTGAGCACCACTTCCGGCGTACCGAGTTGCCCATAGGCCGTGAACACCGCCTCGCTGTCGGCATGACCGAACAGCGCCTGTTCGTCCTCCACGGTCAGCAACGCCAGCTCGACGTGGGGCAACACGCTGCGGTAAGCCGCCCGGGCGGTCTCGACCGAAGCCCAGAGCCGTGGTCGGTAGTTGTTGTCGAACACCACCTGGGCACCGCGTCGCCGCGCCTCGATCAAGGTTTCTATGAGTTTGCGCCGGCCCTGCTCGCCAATCACCGCCAGGGTGATACCGCTGAAATACAGCACGTCATAGTCCGGCAAGGCTTCCAGGATCGGCGCGGCGGCCGGCGTGGTGAAGCACTCGCGCACGGCGGCCTCGTTGCGCCAGTACAGGAAACGTCGCTCGCCGGCCGCATCAGTCTGGATGCAGTACAGGCCCGGCAGGCGCCCGGGCAAACGCTGGACCCTATCCAGGCCGATGTTTTCAGCCGCCCAGCCCTGGCACATGGCGTCGCTGAAACTGTCGTCGCCCAGGGCGGTGACGTAATCCACCGATCCTTTGTCGCCCAAGGCCCGGGCCAGGTAGACCGCGGTGTTCAGCGTATCGCCGCCGAAGCTTTGTTGCAGGCTGCCGTCGGCGCGGTGTTGCAGTTCGATCATGCATTCGCCGATCAGGGCGATGCGGGGTTTAGTGTTGCTCATGGGGCATCCTGATATTTCAGCGGTGTCTTGCAGGCCGCTTTCGCGAGCAAGCTCGCTCCCACA
>NZ_JAOSHO010000897.1 GCF_025917275.1 Pseudomonas agronomica
CTTTCGGCGCTGGCGACCAACGGCACGCTGTTCCTCCAACAGTTGGCGGGCATGACGACCATTGTCGCCGGGGTCTACAGCATCATCGCCGGCAACCTCAGCGTCGGTGCGCTGGTGGCGACCTACATGCTCGGCAGCCGGGTCCTCGCGCCGTTGGGCCAGATCGCCGGGCTGATCACCCGTTACCAGCAAGCCCAACTCACCATGCGCAGCACCGATGCCCTGATGGCTTTGCCCCAGGAGCGCGATGCCAAGCAGCGGCCCCTTGATCGCACGCAATTGCAAGGCGCGCTGGAGGTGAGCGGCGTGACCTTCCACTACAACGGCCAGAACACCCCGGCGCTGGCGAACGTCAGTTTCAGCCTCAAGCCGGGCGAACGGGTCGGGATCATCGGCCGCAGCGGCTCGGGCAAAAGCACCCTGGCGCGGCTGGTGATGGGTTTCTATGCGCCGCAGGAAGGCCAGTTGTTGCTGGACGGCCTGGACCTGCGGCAACTGGACGTCGCCGACTTGCGCCAACAGATCGGCTATGTCGCCCATGACCTGCCGCTATTGGCCGGCAGTCTGCGCGATAACCTGACCCTCGGTGCCCGCTACATCAGCGACGCACGCATGCTGGAAGTGGCGGAACTGACCGGCGTCACCGAACTGGCACGCCAACATCCCCAAGGCTTCGACCGACCGGTGGGCGAGCGCGGACAACTGCTGTCCGGCGGCCAGCGCCAGGCCGTGCTGCTGGCCCGGGCCCTGTTGCTCGACCCGCCGATCCTGCTGCTGGACGAACCCACCAGCGCCATGGACAACAGCAGCGAAGACGTCCTGCGGCAAAAGCTTCATACCCATGTGCAAGGCAAGACCGTGCTACTCGTCACCCACCGCACCTCGATGCTCAGCCTGGTGGATCGGTTGGTGGTGCTGGACAACGGCCGCATCGTGGCGGACGGGCCGAAGGATGCGGTGATCGAGGCGTTGCGCAAGGGACGGGTGGGCTCAGCGGCGGTATAGCTGCCAACCCATAC
>NZ_JAOSHO010000898.1 GCF_025917275.1 Pseudomonas agronomica
CGGGCGCTGCTTTCTGCACTGGCGGCGCGGGTGGCGGCGTGATGCCGGCCAAGGCCGCCTGGGCGCGGGCGGCGTCGATCTTTGCCGCTTCGGCCGGGGTTACCGGTGTGGTCGGCACCTGGGGCACTTGCGGCGTCGGCAGGGTTTTCTCCGGCACGGCATCGGGCGGTACGATGACTTCCGATTCCGGCAGCAAAGTGTAGAAGTCGTATTTCGGCTTCACTGGCTGCGTCGGGCTCGGCGGCGTCTTGTTGGCCTCGGCGATCCGCGTGGCTTTCTGCTGCTCTTGCCGGACGCGCTTGACGTCATCGCCCTGGCCCGGCTCCAGCTTCATCAAGAAGACAATGAAAGCACCGACGGTCAGGCCGATGGCCATCCACAACCAGCCCGGGATCGGCTTTTTCGCCGGGGGCTGGTAACGACTGGCGCCGCGTTTGGGGGCAGGTTTTTTCTTGGCGGCCAACTTACATGCGCTCCAGCGTTTCCAGGCCCAGCAGTTCCAGGCCTTGCTTGAGCGTGCGTCCGGTCAGTGCGGCGAGGCGCAGGCGGCTCTGCATCTGTGCCGGTGTCTCGGCGCTGAGGATCGGGCAGTTTTCGTAGAAGCTGGAGAACAGGCCGGCGACGTCGTACAGGTACGCGCACAAGGTATGCGGCGTGCCCTTGTCGGCGACGTTGTTCAGTACTTCACCGAACTGAGCCAGCCTGGCCGCCAATTCCTGCTCGTGGGCGGCCTCGAGGACGATCTGGCCTTCCACTTCGTCGAAGTCCTTGCCGAGCTTGCGGAACACCCCCGCCACGCGGGTGTAGGCGTACAGCAGGTACGGCGCGGTGTTGCCCTCGAAGTTGAGCATCAGGTCGAAATTGAAGCTGTAGTCGCTGGTGCGGTGCTTCGACAAGTCGGCGTACTTCACCGCGTCGATGCCGACGACCTTGGCAATGTTGCGCAGCTCGTCTTCGGCCAGGTCCGGGTTCTTGCCCTTGACCAGGCTGTAGGCCCGGTCCTGGGCTTCGGT
>NZ_JAOSHO010000899.1 GCF_025917275.1 Pseudomonas agronomica
CTGCTCCGGCCGGCTCGCGCCGATCAGGGCCGAGGTGACCCGTGGGTCGCGCAACGTCCAGGCCAGGGCCATTTGGGCCAGGCTCTGGCCGCGACGCTGGGCGATTTCATTGAGGGCTCGCACGTGGGCGATGTTTTCCTCGGACAGATGCGAAGCTTGCAACGAGCCACCTCCCGGGCGATTCACCCGCGCATCGGCGGGAATGCCCTTGAGGTATTTGTCTGTCAACAGGCCCTGGGCCAGCGGCGTGAAGGCAATGACGCCCGTGCCGAGTTCCTCGGTGGCGTCCAGCAGGTCTTTTTCCACCCAGCGATTGAGCAGGTTGTAGGCCGGCTGGTGGATCAGCAGCGGGACTTTCCATTCCTTGAGCAGCGCGGCCATTTCCCGGGTCTTCACGCCCGAATACGAAGAGATGCCAATATACAACGCCTTGCCCTGTTGCACGGCCGTGGCCAGGGCGCTGGCTGTTTCCTCCAGTGGCGTGTCGGGATCGAAACGGTGGGAATAGAAAATATCCACGTAATCCAACCCCAGGCGCTGCAGGCTCTGGTCGAGGCTGGCCAGCACGTATTTACGTGAACCGCCGCCCTGGCCATACGGGCCAGGCCACATGTCCCAACCGGCCTTGCTGGAGATGATCAGTTCATCGCGGTACTGCTTGAAATCTTCACGCAACAACCGACCGAAATTGATTTCGGCGCTGCCATAGGGTGGGCCGTAGTTGTTGGCGAGGTCGAAGTGATTGATGCCCAGGTCGAACGCTGTGCGCAACAAGGCACGCTGGGTATCGATCGGCGTGCTGTCGCCGAAGTTGTGCCACAAGCCGAGTGACAAGGCCGGTAGCACCAGCCCGCTGCGACCGACGCGGCGATAGGGAATGGACTCGTAGCGGTTTTGCGCAGCGGTGTAGGTCATCGAAAAGGCTCTCTGTGCGAACGGCGAATGGCAGAAGCTAACATCTCACAGACGCATCGGTCAGGCCGAAAGTTCGCAAGTCCTTGTGGGAGCGAGC
>NZ_JAOSHO010000009.1 GCF_025917275.1 Pseudomonas agronomica
ATGGGTCTTGGAGCTAGGGGCTTTGCGCCTTACAACTGTGCCGCCAGCCGCGAACCCTGGTCGATGGCGCGCTTGGCGTCCAGTTCCGCCGCCACGTCGGCACCGCCGATGAGGTGGACAGTCTGCCCAGCCGCTTCCAGGCCTTCCTGCAACTCGCGCAGCGGATCCTGCCCGGCGCAGATGACGATGTTATCCACGGGCAGCACCTGCGGCTCGCCCGTCTCGCCAATGCGAATGTGCAAGCCCTCATCGTCGATCTTCAGGTATTCGACACTGTTGAGCATCTGCACCTGTTTGTTCTTCAAGCCAGTGCGATGAATCCAGCCGGTGGTCTTGCCCAGGCCATCGCCGACCTTGGACTTCTTGCGCTGCAACAGGAACACCTGGCGCGCCGGAGCATGGGGCTCGGCCTTGATCCCGGCGACACCGCCACGCGCCTGGAGATGGGTGTCGATCCCCCACTCCTTCCAGAACGCCTCGCGGTCCTGGCTGGTCGCAACACCTTGATGGACCAGGAACTCCGACACGTCAAAGCCAATCCCGCCGGCACCGATCACCGCGACACTGCGGCCAACCGGCTTGCGTTCGAGGATCACGTCCAGGTAACTCAGCACCTTGGGATGTTCCACCCCCGGGATCGCAGGTACACGCGGCGCAATCCCGGTCGCCAGGATGATTTCGTCGTAACCGCCGGCCACCAACTGCGCCACATCGACGCGGGAATCGAGGCACAGCTCGACGTGGGTGGTCTGCAACTTGCGCTTGAAGTAGCGCAGGGTTTCAAAGAATTCCTCCTTGCCCGGCACCCGCTTGGCGACGTTGAACTGACCGCCAATTTCGCTGGCGGCATCGAACAATGTCACCTGATGCCCCCGCTCGGCCGCCACGGTAGCCGCGGACAACCCGGCAGGACCGGCGCCGACCACGGCGATTTTCTTCACCTGGGTCGCCGGCAGGTAATTGAGCTCAGTCTCATGGCACGCCCGCGGATTCACCAGGCAACTGGTGAGCTTGCCGCCAAACGTATGGTCCAGGCAGGCCTGGTTGCAGCCGATGCAGGTGTTGATTTCGTCGGCCCGGCCTGCGGCGGCCTTGTTGACGAATTCCGGGTCGGCGAGGAAGGGCCGCGCCATGGACACCATGTCGGCGTCGCCTTCCGCCAGGATCCGCTCCGCCACGTCAGGCGTGTTGATACGGTTGGTGGTAATCAACGGAATGCTCACCGAGCCACGCAACTTGGCGGTGACTTTACTGAACGCCGCCCGCGGCACCTTGGTGGCAATGGTAGGAATCCGCGCTTCGTGCCAACCGATACCGGTGTTGATGATCGTCGCGCCGGCCTGCTCGATGGCCTGGGCCAATTGAACGATCTCATCCCACGTGCTGCCCCCTTCCACCAGGTCGAGCATCGACAGACGGAAGATGATGATGAAATTCGGGCCGACCGCCTCGCGTACTCGGCGCACGATTTCCACCGGCAGGCGCATGCGGTTTTCATAGCTGCCGCCCCAGCGGTCGGTCCGGTGGTTGGTGTGTGCCGCCAGGAATTGGTTAATGAAATAACCTTCCGACCCCATGATCTCGACACCGTCGTACTCGGCCTTCTGGGCCAGCACCGAACAGGTGACAAAATCACTGATCTGTTTCTCGATGCCCTCTTCGTCCAGTTCCTTGGGCTTGAACGGGTTGATCGGAGCCTGGATCGCGCTCGGTGCCACCTGCTTGGGGCTGTAGGCATAACGACCGGCATGGAGAATCTGCATGCAGATCTTGCCTCCGGCCTCATGCACCGCCCGGGTGACGATCTGGTGCTTGAGCGCCTCTTCCTCGGTAGTCAACTTGGCCGCACCGGAGTAAACGCCACCTTCATCGTTAGGCCCGATCCCGCCGGTCACCATCAGGCCCACGCCGCCCCGGGCACGCTCGGCGAAATACGCCGCCATGCGCTCGAAACCACCCGGCTTCTCCTCGAGACCGGTGTGCATCGACCCCATCAGGGTGCGGTTGCGCAACGTGGTAAAGCCCAGGTCCAGCGGGGCCAGCAAATGCGGGTAATGAGGGGCGGTCATCGGTAACTCCACTACGGGCGATCACGGAAAATGCGGAAGCTCTTCGGCCTCCATCTCTTGCCCAACAGCGTAAGAGTCGGGGGGCAGGCGCTCAATGACCGTAACTGACAACTTAATGATCCAAATGCGCAGCGACTCCGGGCGGTGGACCGTGACTTGCGGCAGAGCGCGCGAGTCCTATGGAAGCTGGCAGGTGCTCTACCTAAAAAAAACGCTAACCACACGGTCGCCCCTCGCATGCATCCCCAACGAAAAACGCTGCACAACGAATTGCACGCACGCCCGTCGCTGTATTTCGACGAACCGGCTCACGTCTTTCACTTGGCATTGCTGGGTGACAACCTCCGATGCGACAAGCTGCTCGGGCAGCTGTGCCCCGACACGGTGTCGAGCGATGCCGCACAGGGCATTACCCAACTGGACGGGCATCCTCTGAAATGGGAGCGCCACACCGAGTTCTTCACCCTGACCCTGGTCGTTGCGGCGGGTAGCGATGAGCTGCAGTGGGCCGCCCTCCCCGATTGCCTGGCGCGGGGTATCGAAGACCACCGCGAGCACATCATCAATGCCGTTCAGGTGGTGGTGCGTGGCGAAGCAGGGCTCGACTTGCCCAGCTACGGCTTCAAGGATCCCTGCGGCTCCAGTGTCGGCGGCGGCGATGCCGTGGTCTGGAGCGACTTTCGGCTGACCGAGGACGGTACCAATCGCTTGCTGTTCATCAATCGAAGACTCAACGCCTACCGCCAGGGACGGATGATCCGGCGGCTGTTGGAAATCGAAACCTATCGCATGATGGCGTCGTTGTCGCTGAGCACTGCCAAGGCACTGGACCCGCAACTGAATGAATACGATCGCACCCTCGTGGCGCTTTCCGAACGCAATGCAAAGGCCAGCGGCGTGCATGCCAAGGCCTTGCTGGAAGATATCACCCAACTCTCCCGCCAGGTCGTCAGCAGTACGGTCAAGAATCGCCATCGGTTCAGCGCGACCCGAGCCTATGCGCAACTGGTCTTCGAACGCCTGGGCGAATTGCGGGAGAGCCACCTGGGTGACTGTCAGCGATTGGGCGTGTTCATCGAGCGGCGCTTCAAACCGACGGTGCGGTATTGCGCCGCCACCGAACAGCGGCTTGAACAGCTCGCCTTGAGCGTTGCCAACCTGGGTGACCTGCTGCAAGCCCGCGTACAGGTCGAGATGGAAGACCAGAACGCGGAAATCCTGCGCAGCCTCAACGCACGCGCCGACGCGCAAATAAAGATTCAACGTGCGGTGGAAGGCTTATCCATCATCGCCATCACCTACTACCTGATCAACCTGTTCAAACTGGTTTATAGCGGGCTGCATACGCTGGGGGCGAATCTGTCTGCCCGTGACGCGCTATTGGGCATGGCGCCGCCGGTACTGTTGATCATGTTGCTGATCATGCTTCGCATCAGGAAGGCCAAGAAACATTAGGGGGATGTCCGGCGTGTCCGGCACACCCTTTCGCTAATCCATTGTTTTCCGTACCCTGCCAGGTGACTCTTGATGAAAATCACGACCCTGTACGCGGCGACCGACTGTTCTCATGCGCAAATTTCTGTACCTGCTGTTCTCCCTGGCGTTGTTGGCCGTCCTGTTCACCTACGCCTCGTGGACAGCAGACCGCCCGATGGGCCATTACCTGTCAGATCTGCGGATCAACCTGGCGGTCGACCAAGGCACCCCTGCTGATCGAGGCAACCTGCTGGGCATCCAGCCTGAATTGTTCCCCACCGACTACCAGAGCCCCGAACGCCTGCATCGAAAGCTCGCCGCCTACCTGCAGACTGCTCGCGACCAAGGGTTTCTCAACGATAAGACTGTCGTGGTCCTGCCCGAGCACATCGGCACCTGGTTGATGGTCAGCGGTGAAAAAGATGAGGTGTACCAAGCGCCTACCTTGAGACAAGCCATGCATTGGCTGGCGTTCAGCAACCCGTTGGCATTCATTCGTGCACTCGCCGGCGCCCAGGGCGACAACCGCCTGGACGATGCGTACCTGCGCATGAAGGCAGACACCATGGCCCGCGACTATCAAGTCCTGTTCGGCGGCCTCGCCAGGGAATTCAACGTAACACTGGTGGCCGGCTCCATCGTCCTGCCCGAGCCCAGCGTCAACGAAGGCGAACTGACTATCGGGCGCGGCGCCCTGTACAACAGCAGCCTGGTGTTCGGTCGCGACGGCCGTCCCATCGGCCAGCCCCAGCGTCAACGCTATCCGGCGTTTGACCGGCAGGATGTGCTCCAGGCCGAACGGCCCGACGCCACGCATGTCATAGAAACGCCCGCTGGACGCCTGGGCGTGCTGATCGGCACCGACAGTTGGTACCCGCTGCACTATCGACAACTCAACGAACAAGGCGCGCAACTGATCGCCGTACCGGCCTTCGTCGTCGGTCGCGATACCTGGAGCAAACCCTGGAGCGGCTATAAAGGCCTGTCCACCCCAAGCGAAGTGAGCCTCAAGCCCGGTGAAGTGAACGAAGGCCAGGCCTGGCGACGCCTGACATTGACCAGCCAATTGCCGGTCAGCCAGGCACGTGGCGGCGTCAGCGTGTTCCTGCGCGGGCAATTCTGGGACAGCGGCAGCGCCGGGCAGAGTTTCATCAGCCACGACGGCCAGCAATTCGCCGACGGCGAAGCCCGTGGCGCACGCCTGCTCAACCTGTGGCTGTGAACATGAAGCCGCAACCGATGCGCCTGGGCGACCTGTCCGTAGGTTTCGTCCACAGCCTCGCTGATGCAGTGGCCAGCCATGGGCAGGATCCCCAGCCACTGCTTGAACAATACGGCCTCGATGCGGCACGCCTGGCCGAACCCGGGGCTCGCCTGTCGATTCCGCGCTACATGCGCCTGGGCCATGCCGCGATCCAACTGACCCAGGACCCGGCCCTGGGCCTGCGCATGGGCCAGCTCAGCCGCTTGAGCCAGGCCGGGCTGGCCGGCGTCACCGCCGCACAAGCACCCACCGTGCGCGAAGCCGCGCGCTGCATGATCCGTTTCGAACCCCTATACGGCTCTAACTACCGCGGGCAATCGAGTTTGCATGAGGATGCGCGAGGTGCGTGGCTGCGGTTCTATTCCATCAGTCCGTACAACGCCTATAACCGCTTTGTCGTGGATTCGATCATCGCCGGCTGGCTCCATCAGTTGTCCAGCATAAGCGACGTCCCGCTGCGGGCTGAACGTATCGAAATCGAATTCCAGGAGCCGGAGTACCTGGAGGCCTACCGTGTCTTAGGCGAATGCCCGATCCAATTCGGCGCCGAACAGAATCAGCTGCGCCTGGGCCTGGACAGTCTCGCCCAGCGCAACCGCCAGCATTGCCCAAGCACCTGGCACCATCTGGTTCAATTATGCGAACGGGAACTGGAGCAACTGACACGAACGCGCAGCTTGCGCGAGCGCATCATCCAATTGCTGGGACCGTTACTCAGTGGGGGACGGGAACCGGATCTCGAAGAAGTTGCCACGCGCCTGAAATTGCCGACCTGGACATTGCGTCGCAAGCTGGCGGAAGAAGGTACGCAATACCGCGCGATCCTCAACGACACGCGCCGAGACCTGGCAATGACGTACATTCGCGACACGGAACTGGCGTTCGGCGAAATCGCCTACCTGCTCGGGTTTGCCTCAGCCGAGGCGTTTCAGCGCGCTTTCAAGCGCTGGAACAACCAGACGCCGGGAGAGTTTCGTCGCAGCCGCAAGGGCGCTTGAGCGCCACTCTTTGAGGCGTGCAGCGCCAGCTACCCTGCCGACCTACAGCTCCGTCGCGTCTTCGGCGGGCTCCAGCGGATCCAGCTCATACGCCTGATATTCCAGCAGCTCTTCCTGATAATCGTCCATTGCCTGTCCTTCCCAATATCGTTGAACCAATGCCTGAAGGCCTGGAATCAGCATAAAGCTGCTTTATGAACAAAACATGAAGCCAAGGCTTCATGAATTAAACGTAGCACAGCATCGGGAATTTAAAGCTGGGAGATGTAGCAAGGGATTACGCTCCTTGCCACACCGCTTCAGGACGCCGGAAGTGGCTGGATGGGCTCGGTCGGCGCCGGCAGGGAACTGGCCGGTGGCGGCGTAATGGTTTCCGTCGCCGAAGGTGCAGAAGACTCTGGCTCGCTGGGGGCAATCGGCGCGGGCTCGACCGGTGGTGCGACCGGCTCCGACACCGCAGGGGCAGGTTCAACCGGCGTCGCAGGCGCAGGGGCTGGCGTCGGCTCGGGAGCCTGCAGCGCCGCCGGCTGGGGGGCTGGAGGGGGAACCAAGGCAGCCGGTTCGGCCTTGGACTCGGGAACGCCGAGCTCGGTTTTCGGTTTGTCGCCAGTCTCGACGGCTTTTTTTGCTTCCGGAGGCAGGAAGAGTTCCACCAACGTAAAGAAACGCTCGTAGAACTTGGCTGCCGACACGGTTTCGCTGGCCACCTTGACCATCGAATCATCCGAAGAGCCGATCGGCATCGACACAGACCCCAATACCCCCACGCCCAGGCTGGCGGAGTTATTGATTTTCTTCAGGGCATAACGGTCCTGCAGGGCGTTGGCGAACATGGTCGCGCGATGTCCGGGGCCGCCATCCTCGGCGCAGACCAGATTGAAACTGATCTCCATGTGGGTGTCACCGGTCTGCTGGAAACTCTTGTGTCCGCTGACCAGCTTCGGATCGCTGCTGGTGATGATGTAACCCTGGCTGAGCAATGCCCGACGGCCCGCTTCACAGGTCGCCACATCAGTCACCGGGTAAGTGCGCGAGAACGTGCCCGAATCATCAAAGTTCTCGTGCTCGTAGATGGCCGCCTTCTTGGAGGAACAACCGGTTGCGACGGCCAGCAGCAATGCCAGCCCAACGGTGCGCATGTGAAATGATCTGAACATTGAACATCCTGGAGAAAACAGTCCGGCGCGTATTGTGCAACAGAACGCTGCCGGTCAGCTTGGCTAATCATGTCTCAAAGGGCTTACAAGTCTACGGTGGGTTGCCGACAGGAAAAAGACAAAACTCGACGAATCGACGAACATCGCTTCCAGGAGTCACGCGCAGAAACAAAAAAAAGACCCCGACCTTTCGGCCGGGGTCTAGATAGACACACCGTCAAAACATCAGAAACGCTTGATGTCCGCCTGGCTTTCCAATTGCTTGCGATACGCCGCGAAGTCCTGCTGACCGACACGGGACGCGAGGTAGCGACGATACTCCGCCTTCTCTTCGTCCGTCGGCGCCGCCGCTTCGTTCACGCCGTTCAAGCGCAGGACCGTCACGCTGCCGTCCGCCAAGGTCACGCTGGCGAACGTTGGCTTATCCTTCGACTCAGGCTTGGGCATGCGGAACAACGCCTGCAACACCGCAGGGTCAACGCCCTCCTGGCCACGAGTAGCTGCTTCGACGGCTTTCCAGCCTTGGCCATTGACGGGCTTGTCCAACGCCGCCTTGCCATCACGCAAGCTGGCGATCAGCTCGTCGGCACGGGTCTTGGCAGCCGCGCTCGCATGCTCCTTGGCCAACTGGGCGCGGATAGGCCCGGCCACGTTTTCCAATGGCAGTTGCTCAGGCTTGCGATGCTCCTTGGCACGCAGCACCACGACCGTTTCCGGGTCCAGTTCGATGGCGGTGCTGTTGGCACCCTCATTCAGGACTTCCGGGCTGAACGCAGCGGTCACGACGGCGCGGTTGGCCGCGATCCCTTCGCCACCTTCACGACCGAACGGCGCCGACGTATGCACGGTCAGCTTCAGGTCCTGCGCCGGCTGAGCGAGATCAGAAGCTTCGAACGATGCATCTTCCAGTTGCTTGGTCGCTTCGACGAAGCGTTGCTCCACCTGCTGGGTCTTCAGCTCGCGAGTGAGCTTTTCCTTCAGGCTAGCGAAGGTCGGCACCTCAGGGGCTTCAACGCCCAGCAGCTTGATCAGGTGCAGGCCGAAATCGGTTCGCACCGGTGCCGATACCTGATCCTTGCTCAACGCATACAGCGCTTTTTCGAACTCGGGATCGTAGACACCTGGCCCGGCATAACCCAAGTCACCGCCATTGTTTGCCGAACCCGGATCCTGGGAGTATTCCTTCGCCAACGCCTCGAAAGATTCGCCTTTGGCCAGGCGAGCCTGGACTTCCTCGATCTTCGCCTTGGCCTGGGCTTCGGTGACCTTGTCGTTCACTTCGATCAGGATATGCGCTGCCCGACGTTGCTCAGACAGGTTAGCAATCTCTTTCTGGTAGGCCGCTTGCAAGTCTTCGTCCTTGACGCTGACCTGGTCGAAGAAAGACGCTTTCTTCAATTCAAGGTAATCGATGACGACCTGGTCAGGCGTCATGAATTCCTTGGCATGCTGGTCGTAGTAAGCCTTGACCTCGTCATCGGTCAGCTTCACCGCCGACGGATCTGCCTTGATGGTCAGGGTGGCGAAATCACGGGTCTGCTTTTCCAGGCGAGCAAACGCCAGCACCTGGGCATCAGTGACGAAGCCACTGCCAGCCAGGCCAGCGCGCAATTGGCCGATCAGCATTTCCTGGGCCAACATCTGGCGGAACTGCAAGCGACCGTAACCCAACTGGCGAATCACTTGGTCGAAACGCTCCGGGCTGAATTTGCCATCGACCTGGAACTCAGGCGTCTGCAGGATCACTTGGTCCAGCGCGGCTTCGGAGAACCCGAACTTCGCGTCATGGGCACCTTGCAGCAGCAACTTGCGATCGATCAGGCCCTTGAGCGCCGAGTCGCGCAGCATTTTTTCGTCCAGCAGCGAAGCATCGAAATCCTTGCCCAACTGTTGCATGAGCTGGCGGCGTTGCATGTCGACCGCCTGGCTCAGCTCGTTCTGGCTGATGTTTTCGCCGTTGACCTTGGCCGCTTCGTTACTGTTGGTGGTGGCTTTGAAAATGGCATCGAAACCGGTCAACGCCATCAATGCGACGATGACCCCGATGATGGTCTTGGCAATCCAGCCTTGTGAATTGTCCCTGATATTCTGCAGCATGCGTCCCCCAGAAACGGTTGAACTTCAAATTTAGGCAACCGTGGAGCGTGGGTAGAATCCGGATAGAAGAAAGGCGCATCCGAGGATGCGCCTTCTCGTAACTGGCGGAGCGGACCGGGCTCGAACCCGCGAGCCCTGGCGTGACAGCCCGGATGTTACCGGACGCATTACCGCTCCGCTGCCAAGCCAGGCATGACCCCGACCCGGATAAACTCAATGAAACCTTAGTTAACGGCTTCTTTCAGCGCTTTACCAGCTTTGAAGCCTGGCTTTTTGGCAGCAGCGATCTGCAGCGTCTTGCCGGTCTGCGGGTTGCGACCAACACGAGCTGGACGATCGGTAACGGAGAAAGTACCGAAACCAACCAGAACAACAGAGTCGCCAGCCTTGAGAGCGCCAGTGACGGATTCGATTACAGCGTCCAGCGCACGGCCAGCAGCAGCTTTCGGGATATCAGCGGATGCAGCGATAGCATCAATCAGTTCCGACTTGTTCACTCTAAGTCCCCTTATATCTATTTTGAGATGATTCTAAGTTTTTTTGGTGAAAGCAAAAACGAGTGCTGAATGGCCTGCAGACACTTAAGAGCCGCTTTATAACAAGGGCTCTAAAAAACTGTCAAGGAAGCCCCCCAGGCAAATGCGTATTAATGCGTGCTAATTCTTTCCTTAGAGTCAGACTCTCGCTTTTCTTCCTTCGCGACAATCTCCGGAGCCACATCCGGCAAGGGCTCCGGCGCGTATTGCAGCGCAATTTGCAGGACCTCGTCAATCCATTTAACCGGTTTGATCTGAAGATCCTGCTTGATGTTGTCAGGAATTTCCTTCAAATCACGAACATTCTCTTCAGGAATGATCACGATCTTGATGCCACCACGGTGGGCCGCCAGCAGTTTTTCCTTCAGGCCGCCAATCGCCAGCACCTGGCCACGCAGGGTGATTTCCCCGGTCATGGCCACATCGGCCCGCACCGGAATGCCGGTCAGCGCCGATACCAATGCCGTGCACATGCCTACGCCAGCACTTGGACCGTCCTTGGGCGTGGCACCTTCAGGCATGTGGATGTGGGTGTCGCGCTTTTCATGGAAATCCAATGGAATGCCCAGGCTACGAGCCCGGCTGCGAACAACCGTCAGCGCCGCGGTGATCGATTCGACCATTACATCACCCAGGGAACCGGTCTTGATCAACTGGCCCTTGCCCGGCACGACGGCCGCTTCGATGGTCAGCAACTCGCCACCGACTTGCGTCCACGCCAAGCCGGTCACCTGGCCGATCTGGTCCTGCTGCTCGGCAAGGCCGTAGCGGAATTTGCGCACGCCCAGGAAATGCTCCAGCGAGTCCGAAGTCACCTTGACTGCGAAGCGCTTCTCGAGAGCATGCTCCTTCACCGCCTTGCGGCAGACCTTGGCGATCTGACGCTCCAGGCCACGCACACCGGCCTCGCGAGTGTAGTAACGAATGATGTCGCGGATCGCTTCCTCGTCGAATTCCAGCTCGCCCTTTTTCAGGCCATTGGCCTGGATCTGCTTCGGCGAGAGGTATTTGACAGCGATGTTGATCTTCTCGTCTTCGGTGTAGCCCGGCAGACGAATCACCTCCATCCGGTCCAGCAACGCTGGCGGAATATTCATCGAGTTGGAGGTGCAGAGGAACATCACGTCCGATAGGTCGTAATCGACTTCCAGATAATGGTCGTTGAAATTGTGGTTCTGCTCCGGATCGAGCACTTCCAGCAACGCAGATGCCGGATCACCGCGCATATCGCTGCCCATCTTGTCGATTTCATCCAAAAGGAACAAAGGGTTGCGCACGCCTACCTTTGTCATCTTTTGAATCAATCTTCCTGGCATGGAACCGATGTAAGTCCGACGATGGCCGCGAATTTCCGCCTCGTCGCGCACGCCACCCAGTGCCATCCGAACGAATTTGCGGTTGGTGGCATGGGCAATCGATTCTGCCAGGGAGGTCTTACCGACCCCTGGAGGGCCCACCAGGCACAGCACCGGGCCACGAATCTTCTTCACGCGTTTTTGCACGGCGAGGTATTCAAGGATGCGCTCCTTGACCTCCTCCAACCCGTAGTGGTCCGCGTCCAGGATGTCTTCCGCACGCGCCAGGTCCAGGCGAACCTTGCTCTGGGCCTTCCACGGCACCTGGACCAGCCAGTCGATGTAGGAACGCACCACGGTGGCCTCGGCCGACATCGGTGACATCTGCTTCAGTTTGTTCAGCTCGGCCTGGGCCTTGGCAAGCGCATCCTTCGGCAGGCCGGCGGCATCGATGCGCTTCTTCAGCTCTTCGATTTCGTTATGACCTTCATCGCCATCACCGAGCTCTTTCTGAATGGCCTTCATCTGCTCGTTCAGGTAGTACTCGCGCTGGCTGCGCTCCATCTGTTTCTTGACGCGACCGCGAATGCGCTTCTCGACCTGCAGCAAGTCGATCTCGCCATCGAGCAATGCCAGTACGTGTTCGACACGGGCCGACAAATCGATGATTTCAAGAATTTCCTGCTTCTGCTCGATCTTGAGGGCCATATGGGCCGCCATCGTATCGACCAGGCGTCCCGGCTCGTCGATGCTATTGAGCGACGACAGCACCTCGGCAGGCACCTTCTTGCCCAATTGCACGTACTGTTCGAACTGCGATAGCAGGCTGCGGACAAACACCTCGGATTCACGTTCCGGCGCATCGACTTCGTCGATCAGCGAGACCTCGGCACGGCAATACCCGTCCACTTCGCTGAAACGCTCGACTGCCCCACGCTGCTCGCCTTCAACCAGGACCTTGACGGTGCCGTCGGGCAGCTTGAGCAGTTGCAGGACCGTTGCAATCGTACCTACGCGATAAAGTGCGTCTTCGCCGGGATCGTCGTCGGCAGGATTTCTCTGAGCGATCAGAAGAATCTGCTTATCACCCGTCATCGCGGCCTCAAGGGCTTCGATGGACTTCTCGCGCCCCACGAACAGCGGGATAACCATGTGCGGATACACCACGACATCGCGCAATGGCAGGAGAGGCAATTCGATGGTTGTCTTCATGATTTCGCCTCTACGGCGGCCGTAAGGCCGTAAACAGATGGAAGTAAGCTTGAAACCAAGATGGGGGCAGCCTTCAAAAAAAACAAGCGCTAAGACACGTCTAAAACGCGCTAATAGCAAAGGGGCCCGAAGGCCCCTTCTTTTATTTCAACTGCGGGACACTCACGCGTCCGGTGCAGCCTTGGCAGCCGGCTCACTGTTTTCGTAGATATACAGTGGCTTGGACTTGCCTTCTATGACGCTTTCGTCGATGACGACTTTACTGACGTCGGACTGCGACGGGATCTCGTACATCGTGTCCAGCAATACGCCTTCGAGAATCGAGCGCAACCCACGGGCACCGGTTTTACGCTCCAGGGCACGCTTGGCGACTGATTTCAGCGCGTCGGAACGGAATTCCAAGTCTACACCTTCCATTTCGAACAGCTTGGCATATTGCTTGGTCAGGGCGTTCTTTGGCTCGGTCAGAATCTGCATCAATGCCGCTTCATCCAACTCGTCCAGCGTCGCCAGGACCGGCAGACGACCGACGAATTCGGGGATCAGACCGAACTTGACCAAATCGTCAGGCTCGACTTCACGCAGGGATTCACCGACCTTCTTGCCTTCTTCCTTGCTGCGCACTTCGGCGTTGAAACCGATGCCGCCGCGGGTGGAACGGTTCTGGATGACCTTTTCGAGGCCGGAGAACGCACCACCACAGATGAACAGGATGTTGCGGGTATCGACCTGCAGGAACTCCTGCTGCGGGTGCTTGCGACCGCCCTGGGGCGGAACGGAGGCAACCGTGCCTTCGATCAATTTCAGCAAGGCCTGCTGCACGCCTTCACCGGAAACGTCCCGGGTGATCGACGGGTTGTCGGACTTGCGGGAAATCTTGTCGATTTCGTCGATGTAGACAATGCCCATCTGGGCTTTTTCCACATCGTAATCGCACTTCTGCAGCAGCTTCTGAATGATGTTCTCGACGTCCTCACCCACGTAACCCGCCTCGGTGAGGGTGGTTGCGTCGGCGATGGTGAAGGGAACGTTCAACAAGCGGGCCAGGGTTTCGGCAAGCAGGGTCTTACCCGAGCCTGTCGGGCCGATCAGCAGGATGTTGCTCTTGCCGAGTTCGACCTCGTCATTCTTCTTGTCACGCTGGTTCAGGCGCTTGTAGTGGTTGTAAACCGCTACGGCCAGTACCTTTTTCGCGCGTTCCTGACCGATTACGTACTGGTCAAGGATGCCGCTGATTTCTTTGGGCGAAGGCAACTTATGCGCGCTGCTTTCGGCCTGGGCTTCCTGCACCTCCTCACGGATGATGTCATTGCACAGGTCGACGCACTCGTCGCAAATGAAGACCGAGGGGCCGGCAATCAATTTGCGTACTTCATGCTGGCTTTTGCCACAGAAGGAGCAATAAAGCAGTTTGCCGTTGTCCTCGCCGTTGCGGGTGTCAGTCATTCGATCGATCCAAATCCGATAGGCTTGCAACACAAGATGAAGGCAATTGCGGGCTTTTTCAAGCCCGCAGGTGATCGGACGTGCCGACCACCCTCATTTTGAGCGGCTTATTTTAAGCGGGGCGCTGGCTGATCACTTCGTCGATCAGGCCATACTCACGTGCAGCTTCGGCGCTCATGAAGTTGTCGCGGTTCGTATCGCGCTCGATTTCTTCAAGGGTGCGCCCGCTGTGCTTGGCCATCAAGGTGTTGAGGCGCTCGCGAATGAAGAGGATTTCCTTGGCATGGATCTCGATATCCGATGCCTGGCCCTGGAAACCACCCAGTGGCTGGTGAATCATCACACGCGAGTTGGGCAGGCAGTAACGCTTGCCCTGGGCACCGGCGGTCAGCAAGAACGCACCCATGCTGCACGCCTGGCCGATACAGGTGGTCGAGACGTTGGGCTTGATGAACTGCATGGTGTCGTAGATCGACATGCCGGCAGTCACCGAACCGCCCGGCGAGTTGATATAGAGATGGATGTCCTTGTCCGGATTTTCCGCTTCAAGGAACAGCAGTTGTGCACAGATCAGGTTGGCCATGTAGTCCTCTACCGGGCCCACCAGAAAGATCACTCGCTCCTTGAGCAGGCGCGAGTAGATGTCATAGGCACGTTCGCCACGGGCGGACTGCTCGATAACCATCGGGACCAGACCGCCTGCGGCCTGGATGTCAGAGCTCTGCTGATAAAAAGAATTGCGGGACATGTCTCGCAGTCACTCCCAAATAGTTATGTCTTGAATACGCATAAGCCAGCGCGAAGGCTGGCTTATGGGTGTGTTTCTTACCGCGAAACCATCAATCGGCTTGTGGAGCTTCCACCGGCTTGACCGCTTCTTCGTAAGAGACCGCTTTGTCGGTCACGCTAGCTTTCTGCAGAACAGTATCCACAACTTGTTCTTCCAGCACAACCGAACGGACTTCGTTCAGTTGCTGGTCGTTCTTGTAGTACCAGGACACGACTTGCTCAGGCTCTTGGTAAGCCGAGGCCATTTCCTGGATCAGCTCGCGAACGCGGGCTTCGTCAGGCTTGAGTTCGAATTGCTTGACCACTTCAGCAACGATCAGACCCAGCACAACGCGGCGCTTGGCTTGCTCTTCGAACAGCTCGGCCGGCAGTTGGTCTGGCTTGATGTTGCCGCCGAACTGCTGGACGGCCTGCACGCGCAGACGGTTCACTTCGTTGTCCAGCAAGGCCTTTGGCACTTCGATCGGGTTGGAGGCCAGCAGACCGTCCATGACCTGATTCTTCACCTTGGACTTGATGGCCTGGCGCAGCTCACGCTCCATGTTCTTGCGAACTTCGGCGCGGAAACCTTCCAGGCCAGTTTCCTTGATACCGAACTGGGCGAAGAATTCTTCGTTCAGCTCAGGCAGCTTCGGCTCGGAAACGCTGTTGACGGTTACAGTGAACTCAGCGGCTTTGCCAGCCAGGTCCAGGTTCTGGTAGTCCTCTGGGAAGGTCACGTTCAGGACGCGCTCTTCGCCAGCCTTGGCGCCGACCAGGCCATCTTCGAAACCTGGGATCATGCGACCGGAGCCCAGCACCAGCTGGGTGCCCTTGGCGGAACCGCCTGCGAACACTTCACCGTCAACCTTGCCAACGAAATCGATGTTCAGTTGGTCTTCGGTCTGGGCAGCACGATCAGTCACTTCGAAACGGGTGTTCTGCTTGCGCAGGATGTCCAGCATCTTGTCCAGGTCGGCGTCCGACACGTCAGCGCTCAGGCGCTCGACGGCGATGGACTCGAAACCGGCAACAGTGAACTCTGGGAACACTTCGAACGTGGCAACGAACTCGAGGTCCTTGCCTTTTTCCAGCACTTTAGGCTCGACGGAAGGAGCGCCAGCCGGGTTCAGCTTCTGCTCGACCACGGCTTCGTAGAACGAAGACTGGATCACGTCGCCCACGGCTTCCTGGCGCG
Organism: Pseudomonas agronomica; assembly: GCF_025917275.1. Taxonomy (GTDB): domain Bacteria; phylum Pseudomonadota; class Gammaproteobacteria; order Pseudomonadales; family Pseudomonadaceae; genus Aquipseudomonas; species Aquipseudomonas agronomica. The sequence goes on from NZ_JAOSHO010000009.1 coordinate 15,517, forward strand.
CATCAGCTTCGTAACGCTGACGGATCACGCTCATTGGCACCTTGCCTGGGCGGAAACCTGGAATCTTGGCCTTTTGGGCAGTCTGCTGCAGACGCTTGTTGACCTGAGTCTCGATACGCTCAGCTGGCACGGTGATGCTCATGCGGCGCTCAAGAGCAGAAGTATTTTCAACAGAAACTTGCATGGATATTCCTCGTTGCACAGACGTTGGCCGGGCGTTTCCGACCCCAGAATCAAGGGCATGCATTCTAGTAGGTCAAACTCAAGAAGTCACCCTACTGAAAACGCGCAGGAAACAGGCGCCGAATTAAGGAGCGGGACAATCGGTCATGCCCCGCCCGGTTTGCAAAATACAGTCGCTCATCGCCAAGGCTCTGCAAAGCGCTTCTATATATAGAAGCGTCATTTCCAAAAACCTGGCATGCCGCCTCCAGAGGAAGGCCGGCAAACCTGTCGAGCATCATCGCGAAACACTTTTTGCGACGAATCGACTACATCGCGCCCGCGTGAAAACCGGGCCGACGCGAACACACAATCCTTGAAAACAAAAACGGCGCAGCCCCTTCTCAGGTTCTGCGCCGTTCTCTGCTAATTAAATAGCCACTTGTATGGTGCGGACGGAGAGACTCGAACTCTCACACCTTGCGGCGCTGGAACCTAAATCCAGTGTGTCTACCAATTCCACCACATCCGCGTTTCAAGCTTTTTTAAAGCAAAGGCGCCAGACCGTTAAATCTGGCGCCTTTCTAGAATATGGGGTGGACGATGGGGATCGAACCCACGACAACGGGAGTCACAATCCCGTGCTCTACCAACTGAGCTACGCCCACCATATTGCCTTGTTGCGTTACTTGTGCCAAAGCTGCCTAATGGCGCACCCGGCAGGACTCGAACCTGCGACCATCCGCTTAGAAGGCGGATGCTCTATCCAGCTGAGCTACGGGCGCCTTTTTAATCTGTATTCTTGGACGATTACAAACTAAGTGCTTTCAGTTTTGCCGAGTTGAAACAACCAACTCCGCTCTACCTTCTTAACCAGTGCTAGGCTGTGCCCGACAAGTGCGACGAATGTTATAGACGGCCTGATAGGTCGTCAACTCTTTTCTGAAAAAAATTCATTTAATTAAAGGGCTTAGGGGAATTTGCAGACCAACCGCCTTTGCCCTCACGCCTCGGCATGCGAGAATGCGTTCTCTTTTTTTCCCCTCTCGATGGTTAACCACGCGCAATGACTGCACAACTTATCGACGGCAAATCGATCGCCGCCAGCCTGCGCCAGCAGATCGCCCAACGAGTCACCGAGCGCCGCGAGCAAGGCCTGCGCACGCCCGGCCTGGCGGTGATCCTGGTCGGCAGCGATCCTGCCTCTCAGGTTTATGTCTCGCACAAGCGTAAAGACTGTGAAGAGGTCGGCTTCCTTTCCCAGGCCTACGACCTGCCTTCCGAAACCACTCAGCAAGCGCTGGCCGACCTGATCGACCGTCTCAATGACGATCCGAACATCGATGGCGTTCTGCTCCAGCTCCCCCTGCCCGAGCACCTCGACGCCTCCAAGCTGCTGGAGCGTATCCGCCCGGACAAAGATGTCGACGGTTTTCATCCTTATAACGTCGGTCGCCTTGCCCAACGCATCCCGCTGCTGCGTCCCTGCACCCCCAAGGGCATCATGACCTTGCTGGAAAGCACCGGCGTGGATCTTTACGGGCTCGACGCCGTCGTCGTGGGCGCGTCCAATATCGTCGGCCGTCCAATGGCCATGGAACTGCTGCTGGCCGGTTGCACCGTCACCGTGACCCACCGCTTCACCAAGGACCTGGCAGGCCACGTCGGCCGTGCCGACCTGGTCGTCGTGGCGGCGGGTAAGCCAGGCCTGGTCAAAGGTGAGTGGATCAAGGAAGGCGCCATCGTCATTGACGTGGGCATCAATCGCCAGGACGACGGCAAGCTGGTAGGTGACGTGGTCTACGAGACCGCCCTGCCCCGCGCCGGCTGGATCACCCCGGTACCTGGCGGCGTCGGCCCAATGACGCGGGCCTGCCTGTTGGAGAACACGCTGTACGCAGCCGAGACGCTGCATAGCTGACAAAACCCCCAACCAAACCTGTGGGAGCGAGCTTGCTCGCGATAGGGTCGTGTCCAGTCAACAAGTACGTTGTCTGGTGCACCGCTATCGCGAGCAAGCTCGCTCCCACAGTTTTTTCAGGGGCTGAAGCCTTGATCAGGCTCGTGGCGCTCGGACTACAAATTTTTCAGATCCGATTCGCCAGAATCCCCGTCCATTAAACTTTATTTATTCTTCAGCCCCGCTGGCATGGGCATATAGCGCTGTCCTCGCCCATACTCATAAAATGCGGCGTTTTTTCAACAAGCCGCTGTTTAATGGCCTTTTCAACTCTATCGAGTCTATTCGCGTGAAAATTCGTCTTTCGATCCTCAGCCTGTTTTTCGTTTTCACAGGCACCTTCATCACGCAAAACGTCAACGCGCAGGAAACCATCGCGGCGCCACGGGATACATCGAAACTTCAAGTCGCCTCCGGCAGCGCCATCTTGTTGGATTTGCAGACAGACAAAGTGGTCTATTCGAGCAATCCGGACGTCGTGGTACCGATCGCATCGGTGACCAAGTTGATGACGGGCCTGATCGTGCTGGACGCCAAGCAGAACCTCGACGAATACATTTCCATGACCATCACCAACACGCCGGAAATGAAAGGCGTGTTCTCCCGGGTCAAGCTCAACAGCGAACTGTCCCGCCGGGATACGTTGCTGATCGCACTGATGTCATCGGAAAACCGCGCTGCGGCCAGCCTCGCCCATCACTACCCTGGCGGCTACGCGGCGTTTATCGCGGCAATGAATGCCAAGGCCAAGGCCCTGGGCATGACCAGCACCCATTACGTCGAGCCGACCGGCCTATCTATCCACAACGTGTCGACCGCCCGCGACCTGACGAAACTCTTGATGGCCGCGCGCAAATACCCGCTGCTGAGTGAACTGAGCACGACCAAGGAAAAGACCGTGACGTTCCGCAAACCGGTCTACAGCCTCGGGTTTCGCAACACTGACCATCTCGTGCACAAGGCCAACTGGGACATCCAGCTGACAAAGACAGGCTTCACCAACGAGGCCGGTCATTGTCTTGTCCTGTTGACCAAGATGGGTGATCGGCCGATGGCGCTGGTCATTCTCGACGCGTTCGGCAAGTACACTCATTTTGCCGATGCCAGCCGTATTCGCAGTTGGGTAGAGACCGGGAAAAGCGCCAGCGTTCCGGCAGTCGCTTTGCAATACAAAGCCGCCAAGAACCTCAAGAGCCGCCAGAGCGGCGTGGTGGAAGCGTCCAAGTAGGACGAGATGCATCAGCAATGAATAGCCCCGACTCGTCGGGGCTATTCATATTCAGGGCTTCAAATCACCCAACGGATCATAAGGCCTGGATGAAGGCGGTTCCTGATCCTTCTCGTCCCGGGGCGCCTTCGCCGGGCCTATCGGGTCGACCTGAGGATCGTCGAGATCCGGTGAATCCGGATCGAACCCCAAATCGTCATCGCCGGATGAATGCTCGGAAGAATGTGGCCCGGAAGGTGTTTTCGACTGTGCCATTGCTGCCTCCTTGAATCATGGCCCGGAGACTCCAGGCCCTGACGATATGAACCCAAGGCAGGCAAGGTCGTGCCCGGCAGGTGACGAACGGGGATTCGCGTTAGCGTGCGTTGCCCAAAGCCTTGGTGGCGCGCGCTGCCGCCTGTTCCTGCCCCGCCCCGGCCAGCTCACCGGCAGCCTTCAGCCAGCGCTGCGAGTCGACGTTGGCCGGCAGCTGAGTAGGTTGCTGGACCAGGACCGCCCACCCCCCCGCGTCCTTGAATGCTGATTCGAACGCACCAAAACTCATCAATGACCGCCGGTTCATCCCGGAGCGCAGCAGTACCGTGCGTTTCTGCCGGTTATACCCAGCGAGAATCGCGTATCGCGGGCCGGACCAGAACGCTGCCCCCCCGGTATAGCGCAACAGCACCGGATAACCCGCCGCTACCTGTTCAAGCAACGCGCCAAGCTCGTTGTCGAGCGGGTAGACCACCAAGCCGTACTCACGCGCCAAGGATTGCAGGCTCTGCTGCAATAGAGGCTCGCCACCCGGCAAGTGCAAGGGTTTTTCCAACAGTCCCGGGGTAATGACAGTGCCCTGCAACGTCAGCAGCGCCGCCAGTGACTGCGGGGCGCCCAGGTACATTTCGCCCCTATAGAACGGCACGCTGTTGAGTTCTACCCGTTCAGGCAGGCGTTTGATCTGCGGCGACACGCTTCCCGCGCACCCCACCAGGGCGACGAGGCAGGACACCGCCAGTACCAGTGATCGAAAAGATGAAATGACCGGCGACATGATGACTCTCTCGTTAAGGCAGGCCCGGCATCCGGGCCGGGCTTGGGCGGACGATCATAAGGTGCCTGCAAGCCTGGGTATAGCCATTAACGACAGTTTCACCATCGAGATAGAACGAACCGATCCGTTGGTCGATTCCGCGGATCGACTGCCCGTAACACTTCAGCGACTAGACTGTCCATTGTAATGAGTGCATTGCCCGACCTTGGGCAGAAGGAGGCACAGATGAGCCTGACGACGACTATTCTGATGCTGATATTTGGCTGGCTGAGCGTAGCCACCGCCATGTTGTGGGGCGTATTGCGGATCGCCCGGCGCCACCATCCCGGTCCTGCACGGCAAACGCAGCCCACCCCGAAACCCGCCAGGGGCCACGCCGCTGCACACTGACGTCTATCGGCCACACATGAAAAAGCCGCCCCGGCCTTGGACCGGGGCGGCTTTTTTTCGCTGGGAATCAGCCGTTGTTGACCATCGCCTTTTCCCTGGCGCGACGGGACAACATGTTCAGCACCTCGATCGCTGCCGAGAAGGCCATCGCCGCGTAGATATAACCCTTAGGTACATGGGCACCGAAACCCTCGGCGATCAGCGTCATGCCAATCATGATCAGGAAGCCCAGGGCCAACATCACCACGGTCGGGTTGTCATTGATGAATTTCGCCAACGGCTCGGCCGCCAACAGCATCACCAGGACCGAAACCACCACGGCAATAATCATGATCGGCAGGTGCTCGGTCATGCCCACCGCCGTGATGATGCTGTCGATGGAAAACACCAGGTCCAGCATCAGGATCTGACCGATCGCGGCAGCAAAACCCAGGGTCACGCCAGACGAGGCCGACTTGGGGTCGTTGGGCGCCGGGTCCATGCTGTGGTGAATCTCGGTAGTGGCTTTCCACAACAGGAACAAGCCGCCAGCGATCAGGATCATGTCCTTCCAGGAAAACGCCTGGCCGAGAATTTCGAGGACAGGCTCCGTCAACTGCACAATGAAGGCGATGGTGCTCAACAGGCCCAGGCGCAGGATCAGCGCCATGCCGATGCCGACCCGCCGTGCCTTGACACGGTGTTGTTCGGGCAGCTTGTTGGTCAAAATCGAGATGAAGATCAGGTTATCGATGCCGAGCACGATTTCCATGACGACCAGGGTTGCGAGGGCAATCCAGGCAGTGGGGCTGGCGGCGAGCTGTAACAGATAATCCATGGGTCAGTCCTGACTCGATATGACGGTTAGAGGGTCTTGGTGGAGGATTCGGATGTTTCAGCGTCTTTCTCCGGCTCTTCCTTTGGGCTGATCAGCCCTCCGGTGGCCTCGCTGAGGGCTTGTTCGGCTGCCTTGTGCGTATCGTCGATAGCCTGCTTGGCCGTTTCGACCGCTTGTTCCTTAAGTTGCTGGGCTAATTGCTGGGCGCTTTTTTCCGCTTGTTCACAGCCCACCAGGGCCATCGACGACAACGACAGCAAGGCCGCGAGCCCCAGGTTTCTATGCATCATGGACAGTGCCTCTCAGAGAATAGAACGAGCACAAAACATGGCTCACCGATGGCCCGGAATTCTAGAGACGGAAATACTTCAGGAAAATTCGTATTTTTGGCAGCTATACTTCGGTTTTTACGAAGCGGCGGATGTCATGCTCAATTATCGGCAATTGCATTATTTCTGGGTGGTGGCGAAAACCGGGAGTATTGTCCGCGCCTGTGAGCAGCTGAACCTGACCCCGCAGACCATCAGCGGACAAATTTCATTGTTCGAACAGACCTACAATATCAAGCTGTTCCGCCGCGTCGGACGCCAACTTGAGCTGACCGAGGCCGGTCGCCAGACGTTGCCGTACGCCGAGCAGATGTTCCAACTGGGCGGCGAACTGGAACTGATGCTGCGGGCCCAGCCCAACGAGCAACAAACATTGTTTCGGGTCGGGGTGGCGGATGTCGTGCCCAAATCGATCGTCTATCGGCTGCTGGCGCCGACCATGGAATTGACTGAACCGCTGCGCATCACCTGTCGCGAAGACAAGCTCGAACGGCTGTTGGCAGACCTGGCAATCCAGCGCCTGGACCTGGTAATTTCCGACAGCCCGATGCCGAGCCACCTGGATATCAAGGGCTTCAGCCAGAAGCTGGGAGAATGCGGAATCAGTTTTTTCGCCACCGCCGCGCTGGCCGATCGTCATGGACGGGATTTCCCCCACGGCCTGCATGACGCCCCGCTGCTGATCCCCGGGCCGGAAACCGTGATCCGCAGCCGCCTGCAACGCTGGTTCGCCGAGCAGCAGATCCAACCGCGCATCGTCGGTGAATTCGACGACAGCGCGCTGATGCAGGCGTTTGGTCAATCCGGCAGCGGGATTTTCATCGGCCCCAGCGTGATCGCTGAAGAGGTCAAGCGACAATACGGCGTGCAGGTCATCGGCCAGACAGATGCAGTGAGCGAGTCCTTCTACGCCATCTCCGTGGAGCGCAAGGTCAGCCATCCGGGCATCGTCGCCATCGCCGAAGGTGCGCGCCGCGAGCTGTTCAGCGTCTAAGCGCAGGCAGCACGAGGCTTGAAGGTCATCAAAAGCAACGCCAACAATATCGACACCAGGATGAATCCGGCCGCCGCGAAACCGACGTTGCCCAACCCCAGGGTATCAATGACCCGCCCGCCCACCATCGCGCCCAGGCCAATGCCCAGGTTGGCGCCAGCGATGTTCAGCGACGCCGCGAACGCCGGTGCCTCGGGTGCGGCTTTCATCAGCCGTACGTGGCTGACCAGGAACAGAGCCGCTTGGGTCACCCCCCAAATCCCCATCGCAGCCGCCAGACCCAGAGTCGAATGAATGCTTGGCACCAGTGCCACCATGCCGCCGATCATGAACAGGCAGAACACCATCGACGCGATCAACGGGTGCCGGTCCACCGCGCGACCGCCCAGGGAATTGCCCAGCAAGCCCACCGCGCCGAAGCCCATCAGGCACCAGCCCACGAGCGTGCCGTCGAAGCCGGCCAGGCGTTCAAGAATATCCGCCAGGTAGGTATAGGCGGTAAACATGCCGCTGAAGACCAGGATCGACAGCAGCACATGCCCTTGCATCAAGGGGCTGCGCAAGATCTTGAATTGCGAGCGAAAGCTCACCTGATGCTGATGCAGGTTGGTCTTCGGCAGGTAAATGAACAGCAGCAGCGCCTTGGCAAACGCGATGACCGCCAGGATCGCAAAGGCACTGCGCCAGCCAAACGCATCGGAGATCAGCGTGCCCACCGGGATGCCGAACACGGTGGCGCAGACGATGCCGAAACCGATCCTGGCGATGGCACGCCCGGCGAACTGCGGCCCGACGATGTCCACCGCCGTTTCACTGGCCAACGCCCAGAACACTGGCAGGCCCAGCGCCGGGATCAACCGGGCAACGGCCATCACCCAGATATTCGGAGCCAGCGCTGCCAACGTGTTGGCCAGGCCGAACATCACCAGCACGCTGATGAACAATTTGCGCCGTTCTACGCGGGCGAACCAGGCGGTCAGGAACGGCCCGAATGCCGCCACCGTAAACGCAAACAAGGTCACCAGCAGCCCGGCCTGGGGAATGCTGACCTGAAGATCGCGGGCAATGGCGGGGAGCAGGCCGACGATGATGAATTCCGTGGTCAGCACCGTAAAGCCGGCGGCGGACAACAGAAAGATGGGCAACAACATGCAAGACTCCAACAAAACGACGACACCAGCGTTAGCCAAAGGCCCGCTGGAGATATTGAAAGGTGAGGAAGGCAAAGCCTAACAGAATGTCCCTTCCGGCAAAATGCGCTTAAACATGCGGGTGACGGATCGTCACAGGTCCGTCAGATTTTTTGTCGGGCTGTGATAAAGTCCGCGGCCTGCAAATTGCTTCACCTTCTTTTCGGTCCAGCTCATGTGGCCTGCCCGCTTGTTGCCCTGATTGGCTGACCGTTGCACATAAAAAAATCAGAGATGCCGTTATGACTGCTGTGTCCCCTTCACTTTTGCAACGCCTCAAACAGACTGGCCTGGTCACGCGAATCATCATCGGCCTGATCGCCGGTATTGTCCTGGCATGGCTGGCGCCAGATCTGGCGAAATCCACCGAGTTCATCGGCAAGGTGTTTGTATCCGCGCTCAAGGCCGTGGCGCCGATCCTGGTGTTCGTACTCGTCATGGCCTCGATCGCCAACCACAAGCATGGCCAGGAAACCCACATCCGGCCCATCCTGTTCCTGTATCTGCTGGGTACTTTTGCCGCGGCAGTGGTCGCGGTCATTGCCAGTACGCTGTTCCCCTCCAGCCTGGTGCTGGCCACCCAGGACGTTGCCGTCACGGCGCCCGGCGGCATCAGCGAAGTATTGCAAAGCCTGGCGCTCAGCGTCGTCGATAACCCGGTCCGTGCGTTGATGACCGGCAACTTCATCGGCATCCTGGCCTGGGCCATCGGCATGGGCATCGCCATTCGCCACGCGGGCCAAACCACGCGCACCGTGCTGGAAGACCTGTCCAACGGCGTGACGGTGATCGTACGGCTGGTCATCAGCTTCGCCCCGCTGGGGATTTTCGGACTGGTGGCCTCGACCCTCGCCACCTCCGGTTTCAGCGCCCTGCTCGGCTACCTGCACCTGTTGACCGTGCTGATCGGCTGCATGCTGTTCGTGGCGCTGGTGGTCAATCCGCTCATCGTGTTCTGGAAATTGCGTCGCAACCCGTACCCACTGGTGTTCACCTGCCTGCGCGAGAGCGGCATCACCGCGTTCTTCACCCGCAGCTCGGCGGCGAACATTCCGGTGAACCTGGAACTGAGCAAACGTCTTGGCCTGCATGAAGATACTTACTCGGTTTCCATCCCGTTGGGCGCAACCATCAACATGGCCGGCGCGGCCATCACCATCACGGTCCTGACATTGGCAGCCGTGCATACGCTCGGCATCGTCGTGGATGTGCCAACGGCCGTGCTGTTGAGCATCGTCGCAGCGATCTGCGCCTGCGGTGCTTCCGGCGTTGCCGGTGGTTCGCTGTTGCTGATCCCGCTGGCGTGCAGCCTGTTTGGTATCCCCAGTGAAATCGCCATGCAGGTGGTTGCGGTGGGCTTCATCATCGGTGTGCTGCAGGATTCGGCTGAAACGGCTTTGAACTCGTCTACCGATGTCTTGTTCACGGCGGCGGCTTGCCTGGGCGAGGAAGAGCGAGCGCAGCGTACTGCGTAAACCGTACAGCCCCGCAAAAAAGAAAAGCCCGGAACGGCTTGCACCGTTCCGGGCTTTTTCATAGCGCTGGCTTTAGAAAGCGCCCATGTAATCGCGCTTGCCCACTTCGACGCCGTTATGACGCAACAACGCATACGCGGTCGTCACGTGGAAGAAAAACTGCGGCAGGCCATAGGTCAGCAAATAATTCTGGCCAGTGAAGCGCTTCTCCTTCGGCGTGCCTGGACGCGTCACGATCTCGATGCCTTCCTTGCCATCGATCTGCTCGGGCTTGATCCCTTCGATGAAGGCCAGCACTTTGGTGATCAACGCTTGCAACTCGGCGAAGGTGGTCTCGCTGTCGTCGTACTTTGGCAACTCAACCTCGGCCAGGCGCGCGGACACACCCTTGGCGAAGTCCACGGCGATCTGCACTTGGCGCACCAGCGGGAACATGTCCGGGAACAGGCGGGCCTGCAGGAAAGCGTTCGGGTCGATGTTCTTCGAAGTGGCGTGGGCCTCGGCCTTGTTCAGGACGTCGCTCAAGGCGTTGAGCATCTGCTTGAAGACCGGGACGGAAGCGGCATACAGAGAAATAGTCATGGCAATCTCATGCGAGTGATAGAAGGGAATACATCGAACGTGGGCGATTATAGCCACGGCTTGTTGCGCACCTTGTCTTTTATTGCGCAAGGATTACGCTAGGCGGCTTCCACAGCATAGGGAACGCGCGATGAGCATCGAAGAACAAAGCCCGGCCGACGAACCACGGCTCAGCAGCACGGAAATCCGCATTCTCGGCGCACTGATCGAAAAACAGGCCACCAACCCCGAGACCTATCCCCTTACCCTCAATGCGCTGGTGCTGGCGTGCAACCAGAAAACCAGCCGCGAGCCGGTGACCAACCTCAATCCAGGCCAGGTCGGCCAGAGCCTGCGCGCCTTGGAAGGCCGCGGCTTTACCCGATTGGTCATGGGCAGCCGCGCCGACCGCTGGGAGCACCGGGTCGACAAGGCGCTGGAATTGGTGCCAGCCCAAGTGATCCTGATGGGCCTGCTGTTCCTGCGCGGCCCGCAAACGGTCAATGAACTGCTGACCCGCAGCGGCCGCATGCACGATTTCGAAGACACCGAGCAAGTCGTGCATCAGCTTGAGCGCCTGATTGCCCGCGGCCTGGCGCTACTGGTTCCGCGCCAGGCCGGCCAGCGCGAAGACCGTTATGTGCATGCCATGGGCGATCCGGCGGACATCGAGGCCATCCTCGCCGCCCGCCACCAGCCAGCCGAGCGCAACACCGCCGGCGGCGTGTCGCTGGAGCGCATCGAAGAGCTCGAAGCGCGAATCGCGGCGCTGGAAGAACGGCTGGCGCGGTTGGAGTAACCGCGCTACGCGGCCCGGGCGAACGCCACGGCTTTTTCGAACTGCTCCAGGTTGGGCCGCACGCCGGTGTACAGGACAAACTGCTCCAGGGCTTGGATCGCAATGACCTCCAGCCCTGTGATGACCCGCTTGCCCTCCTCTCGGGCACGCACGATCAACGGCGTTTCCGAAGGAATCGCCACGACATCGAACACAGTCTCGGCAACGGTGATGGCGCAAGGTTCGAACGCCAGGTGATCCGCCTCCGCGCCGCCGGTCATGCCGATCGGCGTCACGTTGATCAACATCTGTGGACGACGATTACCCAGTTCGGCTTGCCAGTCGTACCCCAGGGAATCGGCCAAGGCTCGTCCGGTGGTTTCGTTGCGAGCGACGATCAGCCCGTTTTTGTAGCCACCATCGCGCAAGGCACTGGCGACCGCCTTGGCCATGCCACCGCTGCCCCGCAAGGCGAATGTCGACTCCGTGGGCACGGCATGGCTTTTCAACAGTTGGGCAATGGCGATGTAGTCGGTGTTGTACGCCTTCAAATGGCCGTTGGTGTTGACGATGGTATTAATCGATTGGATCGCTGCGGCGGAAGGGTCCAACTCGTCGACCAAAGCAATGCAGGCCTCCTTGAACGGCATCGACACGCCGCACCCACGAATCCCCAGGGCGCGGATACCGCCCACGGCGCCGGGCAGGTCCTGGCTGCTGAACGCTTTGTAATAGAAATTCAGCCCTAATTGCTCATACAAATGATTATGAAACCGCAGGCCGAAATTGCCTGGGCGCCCCGACAGGGACATGCACAGCAGGGTGTCTTTGTTGGGATTCATTTGCATGCGGGTCTTCTCCAAGCGTTTTTCGGACCAACGGAATCGCCGTCCTGACCGGTTTTATTCGATGATCAGACACCAGGCGTAACGCAGCGATTCGCCTATGTGTAAAAAAAATCGGCGACAGACCTTACACAATATTTACCCAACGGCGTCGTAAATCCTGGGAAAATCGCTGTCATAGCAAGTATCCCCGCGCCCCTACTCGGGTCTGTTGCAGACCACAGGCGCCGGGGCCGGAACGAGGAATCGCCATGAAACGCAAACTCCCCATCATCGCCCTGCTCGTGGGGGCACTCGCGGTCACCGGCCAGGCATCCGCCCATGGTCGCGGTGGTTGGGAGGGGCCCGCAGTGTTCGGCGCCATCGTCGGCTCTGCCATCGTTGGCTCCGCGCTCATCAACCGTGACCGGCCGGTGTACGTCGAGCAACCCGTTTATGTGCAACCGCAACCGGTCTACGTACAGCAACCCCCTCCGGTCTACTACCAGCCGCAGCCGGTGTACGTGGAACAACCGATCTACTACCGCCCGGCGCCGGTTTATTACGGGCCACCACGGGGCTATTACTACGGCCCGCCACGCGGTCACTACGGTCGCTGGTAACCAGCCATGAGGCAATAAAAAAGCAGCCTGCGGTCAAGAACCGCAGGCTGCTTTTTTTTGGCGCGAATACTCAGGGTTCAGACATGCTCGCTGCTTTTCAGTCGCGCGGGACCATGCTCTGGCGCCAAATGGTCGGGCACCGCCACCACCGGTATCTCATTGCCATCGCAGTCGTGCAGCTTGCCGTCGCTGAAATAGTCGCCTTCGCGCAGCGCGGCCAGATCCTGATAACGCAAGACCCGCTCGGTGCCGGCGGCGAACACCGATTGTTGATCGGAATTGCCCGCGGTGAGGTGGTTGAAGGCCAGGTTCAGGACAATCGCCATGATGGCCGAAGAGCTGATGCCTGAATGGAAAATCGTCGCGAACCAGCTTGGGAAATGATCGTAGAAGTTAGGCGCGGCGATGGGGATCATGCCGAAGCCGATGGACGTGGCGACGATGATCAGGTTGACGTTGTTGCGGTAATCGACCTTCGACAGCGTCCGAATACCGCTGGCCGCAACGGTACCGAACAGCACGATACCGGCGCCGCCGAGCACGGACGTCGGCACGGCGGCGATCACCCGGCCCATGAACGGCAATAGCCCGAGCACCACCAGGAACACCCCGCCGGTGGCCACCACGAAACGACTCTTGATGCCGGTCACCGCCACCAGGCCGACGTTCTGGGCGAAGGCACTCTGGGTAAAGGAGCCGAAAATCGGTGCGATCATGCTCGACAGCATGTCGGCCCGCAAACCGTTGCCCAGCCGCCGGGAATCGACCTTGGTGTCGATGATCTCGCCCACCGCCAGGATGTCGGCCGAGGTCTCCACCAGCGTCACCATGATGACGATGCACATCGACAGGATCGCGGCGATATGAAAGGTCGGCATGCCAAAGTGGAACGGCGTCGGGAACCCGAACATGGGGCCTTCGCTGACCGATGAAAAATCGGCCATGCCGAGGAACACCGCGATGACCGTACCGATGACCATCGCCAGCAGGATCGACAGCCGGGAAATGGTCGCGCTGCCCATTTTGCTCAACAGCAACACCAGTACCAGTGTCACGGCGGCCAAACCAATGTTGGCCATGCTGCCGAAATCGGGGGCATGGCTGTTGCCGCCCATCGCCCAGCGCGCCGCCACTGGCATCAGTGTCAGGCCAATGGTGGTGATGACGATGCCGGTCACCAGCGGCGGGAAGAACCGAGTGATCCGCGAAAACACCGGGGTAATCAGCAGACCAATCAAGGATGCGGCAACTACAGCGCCCAGGATCGCCTGGAAGCCCCCTTCGCCACCGGTGCCGACAATCGCGACCATGGTCGCGACGCCGGAGAACGAAACGCCTTGCACAAGTGGTAACTGGCAGCCAAAGAACGGCAGCCCGAGGGTTTGCAGCAGGGTTGCCAGCCCTCCCGCGAACAATGACGCGGCGATCAGCAGGCCGATGTCAGCCGGCGACAACCCGGCCGCCTGGCCGATGATCAAGGGCACCGCGACGATGCCGCCGTACATGGTCAACACATGTTGCAGGCCGTAAGCCATATTCGCGCCGACGCCGAGATTTTCGTCCTCGGGCCGTGGGAGTGAAACATGGGGCGTTTTCATGGTTCGGGGGTTCCCTGTTTTTTGTTATGCGCACACTGTATTCAAAACTCAGAACAAATGTCCATAGAGTTGTATACAACTTGTTGCCAGCGGCGACATGGAACGGACTGCAAATCCCAAACCAATAATGCTCAGAACCTATATCAATAGCCTCTCCACGGCTGGACGCAGCAGCGCCCGTGGCGGTACTCGCAGCTCGAATTCATTTTCCAGCAGATCCATCAGCTCATCAGCGTCGTTGATGGTGCGTCGTTCGCTTTCGTGCCCTATCCGGTGCACGGCATAGCTGTTGCCATTGAGCGTCTTGCGCAAACCGTCGCCAGTGCGGGCGACCATCAGCCGGCCCATGAACGGTGATTCAGGGTGGGAACAGACGTACCAATTGCCAACCGTGAAATCGATCTCTTCTTGCCGCTGCAAGTCGAACAGGTACATCGGGCGCCATTCATCGGCGACTTTTGCACGCAACAGGTAGCCGTCCTCGTTGACGTCGATTCGATACGGCTCATGAGGAGTCAGCTGAACCTGGCGGCTGTCCAACAGCAGCGGCGCAGTCGGCACCATGCCGCCAAACCCCACGTCGGTGATGTAGCGAACATCATCAATCGTCACCAGGCTCAAGCGATGGGTCCGTGCAGTCCAGGCACCTTCGGGGGCATTCATGACCACCCGTCCCGTGATCGCGCGGGCATTGAAGCCGAGCGCCTGCAACAGCGCAAAGAACAGTTGGTTGAGTTCGTAGCAATAACCGCCGCGCCCCTGTTCGAAAACCTTCCGCTCCACCGACTCCAGGTCGATCGGCACGGGTTCGCGCAGCAGTGTCGAAAGCGTCTCAAAGGGGAACTCGGCGGTGTGGCGCCATTGAAGCTGGCGCAGCGTTTCAAGGGTGGGTGGCGGTGCCGAGTCGAAGCCCAGGCGTCGCAGATAACGACCGGTATCGCTCAATCGAGGTTGGCTCATGGGGGGTGTCCTTTCCTGTCGGATGCAGGGCTTTCAATAAGCGCCCTGCGATCGGGCAGGTATAAGGCATTTCCCTTCCATGGACAATCTGCACGGTGGCATGCCCCTTTGGGCCTTCAGCGCCGCTTGCGCGAAGACAACCGGATCCAGGTCGGGGCATGGTCGCTGGGATGTGGCTGGTTTCTCACCCAGGCGTCCACGCCCGCCTCGCTCAGGTAGGCGCTGGCCAGCGGGTTGAGCAACAGGTGGTCGATGCGCAGCCCGGAATTCTTCTGCCAGTGCTGACGGAAATAATCCCAGAAGGTGTAGATGCGCTCCTCCGGGTAGAGGTGGCGCAACGCGTCTGTCCAGCCCTGGTCCAGCAATCGCTGATAGCATTCGCGGCTTTCGGGCTGCAGCAGCGCATCCTTCAGCCAGGAGCGCGGGTTGTAGATGTCCATGTCAGTGGGCACCACGTTGTAATCGCCCGCCAGCACCACGGGATGATCACTCGCCTGCAGCCCCTGGGCATAATCGATCAGCCGCTCGAACCAGGCCAGTTTGTATTCGAACTTCGGGCCAGGCTGTGGATTGCCGTTGGGCAGATAAAGACACCCCACCAGGACGCCATGCACCGCGGCTTCAAGATAACGGCTGTGGCTGTCATCGTCGCCACCTGGCAGACCGCGCCGGCTTTCCAGCGGCTGCGCGTCGCGGGCCAGGATGGCGACGCCATTCCACGAGGCCTGGCCATGCCAGATCGACCCATACCCTACCGACTCCAGCTCCGCCGCCGGAAAGTCCTTGTCCGCCGCCTTGAGCTCCTGCAAACAGACGACGTCGGGTTTCTCCCGCTCCAGCCATTCCAGCAGATTGGGTAGCCGGGCCCGGATGCCGTTGATATTGAAGGTCGCGATCCGCAGGTTTTTCATGGGCCATGAACTCGATTTACCAAGACACTTACTGTGACCGGCGGCAAGCTGCGCAGGTTGCAACAAATACTCAGGAACCGGTTCGCGGCAACGATCGACCGCTTTCGAGCAGGTCTGCAAACGCCTGCTTGTCGATGGGCCGACTGAGGAAATAGCCTTGCACTTCGTGACATTGATCGGTGCCCAACGAACCCAGTTGGGCCAGGGTTTCCACACCTTCTGCGGTCACGGTCAGGCCCATCGCCTTGCCCAGGTTGATGATCGCCTGGACCACGGCACGGTCATTGCTGCTGTTGCTCATCGAGGCGATGAAGCGCTTGTCGATCTTGATGCCATCGAACGGGTAGGTGCGCAAATAACCGAGGGACGAATACCCGGTGCCGAAATCATCCATGTTCAAGCGCACGCCCAGTTCCTTGAGCGCGTTCATGACCTGCAGCGCGCCGTCCACATCGTTCAGCATCACGTTCTCGGTGATTTCCAGTTCCAGGCGACTCGCCGGGAAATGGGTTTCGACCAATACCTGGCGCACGTCCTCCACGACATCGCTGCGCTCGAACTGGGCCGGCGACAGGTTGACCGAAACCATCAGCGCGCCCGGCCAGGTCAGCGCGGTTTCGCAGGCTTCACGCAACACCCAGCGCGAAAGCGGAACGATCAGCTCGGTTTGCTCGGCCAATGGAATAAAGGCATCGGGGCCCAGTAGGCCTTGGGTTGGGTGCTGCCAGCGGACCAATGCTTCGACAGCGACGATCTCTTTCCCATCGACGGTGTACCGTGGTTGGAAATGCAGGACGAATTCGTTTTTTTTCACCGCTTGGCGCAGGTCGCTTTCCAGCTGACGACGATGCTGAATCTGATCGTTCATGTGCGAAGCAAAATAGCACCAGGTCTTCTTACCCTCGGATTTGGCCTGGTAGAGGGCGATGTCGGCGCAGCGGATCAGCTCGCCCGGCACGTAGCCTTGGCGGCGGCTGACGGCGATGCCGATACTGGCACCGATGTGCAGCGAGTGGGTCTCGTAGTGGATCGGCTGTTGCAGGCTTTCGATCAGCCGCGCGCAGAACCGGTCGATTTCGGTGATGTGCTCCATCCCGCTGAGCACGACCACGAACTCATCACCGCCCAGGCGCGCCACCAGGTCGTGCTCGCGGGTGCAGTCGCGCAACCGCTGGGCCACTTCCAGCAAAACCGCATCGCCGGCTGGATGGCCGAGCGAGTCGTTGATCGGCTTGAAATTGTCCAGGTCCACCATCAGCAGCGCCAACGGCGCGGAATGCTCCTTGGCCACCAGGGCATCATCCAGATGACGCGCCAATTTGTTGCGGTTCGGCAGGCCAGTCAGCGCATCGTGCATCGAGAGGTGCTGGACCTGGGCATGGGCCGCCACCTCGTCGGTGATATCGCTGGCGGTGCCGCGATACCCGGTTACGGTGGCCTTGTCATGGATGGGCCGCGCCGACACTCGACAGAACCGCAGTTGCCCGGAATGGTCACGGTAAGAGCAACGCAAGTTGCTGGCGGTCTGCTCTTCGTCCAGTTTGCTTAGCCACAACGCAATCGGCGTGGTGTCGCAGTACAAGAGCTGCTCGATATCCTGCCCCAGCCATTGCTGGTCGGAGAAACCGGTGACCGTGTTGAAGCGCCCCGACAGGTAGGTAATGTGCCGATGGCTGTCGATTTCCCAGATCCAGTCGGACGCGGCCTCGGCCACGGCGCGAAAGCGTTCTTCGCTGGCCTCCAGGGCGTGTTTCGACTTTGCGAGGCTGTCATACCCGGCATCCACCTGGCGAGCCGTGCGCATGGCATATCGAAAAAAGTAGGCGGTGAGCAACGCCAGGATCAATAACGCCCCGCCCAACGGCGGCAGCAGGGACCAGAGCAGTTGCTGGCCCGGCCGCTCCAGCCGCGAGACCAAGCTGTAGCCAGTGCTGTCCAGCGGCACGGCGGGCTGGCCGGAAGCCAACGCCGAATCCTTCACCAGGTTCAAGTCGGTGAGACCGTAGCCCTTGCCCATCTTGCGCAGCTTGACCGGCGTTAACTGGTCGACGAACAGCAACACCGACGTTCCTCGTCGATCGACCTGGGGGCGTTCGTCGTTGGGTGTAATCGCCGACGCCGTGACAATGGCCGGCCAGCCGTCGAACAGCGTGTAGCGGATCAACGGCATCGTCAGGTCGGCCTGTGCCTGTAGCTGATCCACCAGGTCCGCCAATGGCATGTCGAGATACGCCGTTGCCTCGACCTGGATATTCTGTCCGCGCACCACCGCATATTTGGTGCGCTCGCGATCAATCACGAACACACCGTCATACTCATCGTTGGTGAACAGGGTCTTGCCCATGTTCTGTTCGCCGTACGCCCACTGCACGTCGACTTCGCCATTGAGGTGCTTATACGCCGTGGTCCAGAACGCGTAACTGGTGATGTAGTTTCTCGACGCCGTGATTCGATTATCGAGGGCGCGCTCGATATAGAAATGCGTCTTGCGCACGTCCTCCGCGTCCAGCTTCTGCGCGATGTTGAACAGCACGGCGATGGCCACCAGGACACCCGCGACAAACAACACGCCAAGGCCCGCGACCAGGCGTAGCGTAATCGGCGCGTGTCGGGTGACGTCAGAAGGGGTATCGGCAGTGGTATCCATCGACCTGTTCCTGTCCTTTCGGCGCTGGCTTCGCCGTGCAAGCTTCACAGCATGAACCGCAATCGACCCTTGGTTTTTTACACTTAGCCGCCAATCCGCCTCAATTGACGAGACCACAGAATTTGCCGAAAGGGCCTACGCGACATGTGTAGGAAGTGTTGTGCAATGGACCGCTGTCCATGATCGATGATTCCAACCGATCTCAACGATCAGAGCGCTCCAACGCGCAGAGTCCATCTTCCATCGACAGCGCCGCGACGCGGTTGCGCCCCCCGTGCTTGGCTTGATAAAGCGCCGAGTCAGCTCGCTGGATGAAGACTTCGATACTATCCAGGCTGCTGGGCACGAAGGCATGGCAACCCAGGCTCACCGTCAGATAGCCGGTGGGAGAACCCGAATGGGTTATGTTTTTATCGATGACACTGCGACGGATCTGCTCGGCCAATGCCATGGCCCCCGGCAGGTTGGTATCGGGCAGCAGGACCGCGAATTCTTCACCGCCAAAACGCACCGCCAGGTCCGCCTTGCGGTGACAGCAACTCTTGAGCACCTTCGCCACCTCCGCCAGGCAGTGGTCCCCGGCAACGTGCCCGTAGGTGTCGTTGTAGCGCTTGAAAAAATCGATGTCGAGCATGATCAGGCTCAACGGGCTGCGCTGACGGGCGCCTCGGCCAAATTCGACGTCCAGCGCCCGTTCGAACAGCCGTCGGTTCGCCAACCCGGTCAGGCTGTCGTGGGTGGCGATCAGTTCCAACGCCTCCTGAGCCTTGCGCAGGTCCGCCTCGATCCGCTCGCTGTTGCGCACCTGACGCACGAATACCCAGCCGAACAAACAGATGCCCAACACCACCAAGGCAACGATGAGGCTGGATTGAAAAGCCGTGCCGTACCAACCCGCCAGGATCGCCTCCTCGGACATCGCCGCGGTGACTACCAGCGGATAAGCCTGCAAATGCTGGTGCGCGTAAAGCCTGACAATGCCGTCGGGGGCGCTGCGAATGATCGCATCGCCGGCACCGGCGCTCGACGGTTCATGCTTATAGATGTGCTCCTCGGCCAACGGTTGGCCGATCAGGCTTTCGTCGAACGGCCGGCGCGCCAGCAGCGTACCGTCGGACAGCGCCAGGGCCATTTCGCCTTTGGCGTCGAGATTGAAACTCCTGAAGAAATGATCGAAATACGACATCTTGATGCCGGCCATTAGCACGCCCTGGAAATTGCCTTTGGCGTCATTCAATCGACGGGAAACCGGGATAATCCAATCACCGTTTTGTCGACTCCGGATCGCAGGGCTGACATGGGCGATCAGCGAGGCATTCTGCTGGTGAAACTTGAAATAATCACGATCCGCGATCCCCGCGCCCCTGTGCAGGCTTGCAAAGGACGTGATGACCCACTGGCCGTTCTTGTCGAACAGGAACAGGCCGTGCAACTGCTCCAGCGATTGCACGCGCCGGGCGAAGGTCTGCTGCAGCCGCGGCCGTGTCGACGGGCCGAACCCGTCGTTCTGGATCCAGTCCGCCAGGCTGGCCAGCACCAGGTCGGCCTGTACGAACGTGTCCTGGGCCTGTTGGGCCATGGCCCGGGTGAGGTTGGCCGAGGCGACACGCGCCGAGTCCAGGTCATGGCGACGGGACTGCTCCAATTGAAAATAGAGCAAAGCACAAAGGCACAGGCACACGGCTGCAATGAACGTCACCGCAGCCTTGAGCAACGGCAGGCGTTTCAAGGCGCCGCCGGGCGCATGGTTCGGATCATGGATGGGGATAGGCAAGCGAAAATCCTGGGGAGGGCAACACATGAGCGAATCGCTCAAAAGCCCCCAATAATCGGGAGCTTAGCGTACCGCTTGGGGGGCGGCAATTTGCCTTTAGGAGGAAGTCGATGGATGGCCGGGTGGATCCAAAAACCCTCGTGTCTTGTGGCCGATATGTCCTTCGAACACCCAGTCTATTGATACCTGGATGGCCCATCGCACGCCTGCCAACCGGGACGACAATAATTTGAACGGCACCCGCCTCACATGAACTAACAAAGTTCATGGCCCGGCCCGTGCCTTTGCACCGAATCGGCCAGGGCACAACCTGAACAGCAATGGCACAGGTGACCCGCCAATGGATTCAAGCTCCCTCGAGATTTTTACCGACACCCAACTACTCGGCATCTCCATTGCCAACTGGTTATTGGCGTTCAGCGTGATGACGCTGAGTTTCATCGTCGCCAGGGCCGGTATCGGCTTCCTGTTGAAAAACGTGCGCGCCCGGGCGCAGAAGCCCGACGCCTACATCAGCCATATCGCCGTCGAGGTGCTGTCCAGCACCAGCAACACCTTGCTGTTGCTGGCCTCGATTCTCATAGGCATCGGTGTGCTGGATCTGCCGGAACGCTGGCTCGGACGGGTCAGCAGCCTCTGGTTCGTGGTCGCGGCCTTGCAGGTGGGCCTGTGGGCAAACCGGGCGATCGCCCTGGCGCTGATGCATTATTTTGCCCGGCACAGCCACACCGATATCCATCAGAAAAGTGCCCTGGCAACGTTGAGCCTCTGGGGCGCGAAAGTGTTCCTGTGGGCGGTGGTGCTGCTGGCCATGCTTTCCAACCTCGGCGTGAACATCACCGCCTTCATCGCCAGCCTCGGTGTCGGCGGCATCGCCGTTGCGCTCGCCGTACAGAACATCCTTGGCGACTTGTTCGCCTCGCTGTCGATTGCCGTGGACAAACCGTTCGAAGTGGGTGACTTCATTGTCGTCGGCTCGCTGGCCGGTACCGTGGAGCATGTCGGCCTGAAGACCACACGCATCCGCAGCCTGGGCGGCGAGCAGATCGTCATGGCCAACGCCGGGATGATCAGCACCACCATCCAGAACTACAAACGGCTGCAGGAACGCCGCATCGTCTTTGAGTTCGCCCTGCCTCAGGAATGCTCGACCGAACAGCTTCGCCAAGTGCCTGCCATCGTCGAAAGGATCATCAAGGCCCAGGAAAAAACCCGTTTCGACCGCGCGCACTTTCGCAGTTTCGGCGAAAGTACGCTGGAATTCGAAACGGTCTACATCGTCCTGGACCCCAGCTACAACGTCTACATGGACATCCAGCAAGCCATCAACCTGGGGATGATGGACGAGTTCGCCAGGATCGGCGTGCGCTTCGCCATGCCGTCCCGGGCCGTGCATGTGGCTTCGTTGCCGGAGATGCCTGAGCAACTGACCCAGGGCAACACCGTCAGAAAACCGCTGCGAGTTGATGCGTCATCCCGCGCCCAGCATTAACTTGCAAGTTCGCTTCCATGACCCAGCGCAACTGACCACCCCGCCCCTTCAGCTAAGCTCAACCCATCACCACGACAGGGAATAGACATGAGCAAGGCAGACGAACTGGCGGCGAAGCTGAGGCAGGCCCAACGCACGCCGGCCGACACCGACAATTGTGCGGACCTGGCGATCGAACATTGGCCTGGCCAGGTGTACGAGCTGTATCGCCAGCTTGAAACCTGGCTGGCGCCGGTTTGTGAAGCGGGCCTGGTTATCCGGCGTAACCCCACCCATGTCTTCGAGCGTCATGCCAGCGGATCGACGTATAACTACGCAATTGATCAATTGGTCATCGAAGGTAATCACCGCCGCATCTCGCTTGATCCGATCGCGCGTTTTTCCCCCGGCGCCGAAGGGTGCATCGAAATCCACATGAAAGGCACGGAGCGCTGCATCCTGCGGACGGTGGGCGAACATGGCGAGTCGCGCTGGCTTCTGCAGCCAACCGGACAACCACGGCCCGAACCCGTCACGCTGGATGAAGATGATTTCCTCTCGATCATCGAGGAAGGCTTGGGTCTATAAAAATAAAACGGGCGACTCAACGAGTCGCCCGTTCTTAGTTTGCAGCCGATTCTAATGTCGCATCGGGCCCTCTTTTGGTCGGCGTCCCGGCTTGCCTGCCAACGAGGATTGCCAAGGCATTGTCGATCTCATCGGCGGCGCGCTCGGCATGCTGGGCGTCCGCCCAAGTCCAGTACTGCTCCGACACGAGCCCGCCGACCGCATGCGCGCATAACTCATCGCAACTGATGCCCATCTTTCCCGCAGCGGCGATGACTGCCAGGAGGGCTTGCTCCAAGGGCTGGATTCTTTCAGTAGACACAACTAACCAACTCGGTAGGTAACCAGCCTGGAGCTTACCAAGATATCAATGTGCCACCAACCGCAGGCGCCCAACGGTTCTTCTCAACCCACCGTGCTGTATGTCCTGGCGCGCGATGTCCGCGAGGATTGTCGAGCCGCCGCGCGAGCTGCGAGGATCGTCAACACAGCGGCAACAACCAGCACGGCCGCGCTGGTCTCGAAAGTTGCGCGATAACCGCTCAAGTCGAACAGAACGCCGCCCACCGTGGCCCCCGAGGCAATGGCGAGCTGGACGATTGCAACCATCAAACCGCCTCCGGCCTCGGCATCCTCCGGCAACGTTCTGGCCAGCCAAGTCCACCAACCTACGGGGGCGGCCGTGGCCACCAGGCCCCAGAGGCCGAGCAGCACAGCCGTGACCGACGCGGAGCTGCCGAACCCCACCAGCGCGAGGGCGATCGCGGCCATCAACAGCGGGATGACGATGAGCGTGCGATACAGGCCGTTCTTCAAGAACGAGCCAATCAGGAAGGTGCCCAGCAAACCCGCCAGACCAATCGCCAGCAGCATCAGCGATAGCAGCGAGACGCCCACCTGCGTCACGGTTTCCAGGAAGGGTCGCAGGTAAGTGAACAACATGAACTGGCCCATGAAGAACGTGCTGACCGCCAGCATGCCCAACGCCACCGGCGCCCGGGTCATGAGCTTGAAAGGATTCCCGCCGCCGCGCTTCGCCTGGTTCGGCATCGAGGGCAGGCTCAACAGCAGCCACGCCAGGGCGAGTGCGGCGACCGGTACGATGCAGAAAAACGCGCCACGCCAACCGATAATCGCCCCCAGAAAGCTGCCTAGCGGCGCAGCGACCACTGTCGCCAGGGCGTTGCCACCGTTGACGATGGCCAGGGCGCGAGGGACTTTATCTTCCGGCACCAGCCGCATGGCCGTGGCCGCCGACAGCGACCAGAAGCCGCCAATCGCAACGCCGATCAGCGCGCGACCGACCATGAAAATCAGGTAACTGGGCGCCGCTGCCGCCACTGTGCCGGACAAGATCATCAACAGCGTCAGTGCCGAGAGCAGCCACTTGCGTTCGATCCGGGCCGCAATCGGTGCGATGAGCAGGCTGGTCACCAGGGCAAAGGCACCCGAGACGGCGATGCCCTGGCCGGCCTGCCCTTCACTGATCTGGAGGTCCGCCGCCACCGGCGTCAGCAAGCTGACGGGCATGAATTCGGACGCAACAAGGGCGAAGGCAGCCAGCGACATGGCAAGCACCGCGCCCCACGCAGGCTTGCCCTGTGGTTCTAGCGATGAGATAGAGGTCATAACAATCCTGAAATTTCTGGAGCGCTCGGAAGCCCTCGTGGGAGCGAGCTTGCTCGCGACGGCGACGATGACGCCATGAACTGAATCCGACGGGTATTTTCACGAATGGGTATCGACGGTCGGTAGAACATTTCGCTGGAGTTCTTGCCCGATCCTGTGAACCCGCCGGTTACGCATAGGCAACGCTTCGCTTGGCGGGTTAATGTCCTGCCCATAGCTATCAACCCAGACAGAATCGACATGACCACCCAAGGCAGATCGCCACAAGACCGGCTCGCAAACCTCATCGCCACCCGGACGGCCGGCGCGGGTGACTTTGAAACGTCAATTGCGGGCCTGTGCTTTTTCCGTCGCGACGCCCCTGCCCCGCCCATGATCTGCATGATCGAGCCAAGCATCGTCCTCGTCGCCCAGGGGATGAAGCAGGTGTGGATTGGCGGCCAGGCATACGGGTACGACACCACACGTTTCCTGATGACGTCGCTGGATATGCCCGCGAACTCCGAAGTGCTGGCGGCCAGCCCGGAGCAGCCGTGCCTGGGCCTGGTCATGCGGCTTGACTTGCGCATGGTCGCCGATCTGGTCGCCCAGGGTGGCGTGGCGCCCAGTGTCGAGCGCCCCGCAGGGATTGGCGCGAGTATCGGCACGGCGTCAGCGGATTTCCTCGAGCCGTTCGTGCGTCTGCTGGCGCTGCTGGATGAACCCGAAGCGATCCCCGTGCTGGCCCCGCTGATCCAGCGGGAGATCCACTATCGACTGTTGATGAGCGACCAGGCCGCGCGGCTGAGGCAGATTGCCTCCGTCGACAGCCAGGGTTACCGGATCGCCAAGGCCATCGACTGGCTGAAACTCAACTACACCGGGCCCGTTCGCGTGGACGACCTCGCGGCGCGCGTGCAGATGAGCGCCCCGACCTTCCACCATCATTTCCGCCAGCTCACCGCGATGAGCCCGCTGCAGTATCAAAAATGGCTACGGCTGAACGAAGCGAAGCGCCTGATGCTCAACGAGCACCTGGACGTAGCGAGCGCCGCCTACCAGGTGGGCTATGAAAGCCCTTCGCAGTTCAGCCGTGAATACAGCCGCCTGTTCGGCGCTTCGCCGAAGCGGGACATCGCGGCGTTGCGCAGGCCGGCAACGTCATGAATGCTGATTGATTCGCGGTGCGCAGGGCGCGTCGCTGCGCTCACCCGCCTGACATCGCCTGGTAGTACTGCGCCATGTAATCGACGAACACTCGCACCTTGGCCGGCAGATGCCGGGCGTGAGGATAAAGCGCGTAGTAGTGCCGTTCCCCAAGGGTGTGTTCAGGCAGAATCCGCACCAACCTTCCCGCCAGCAGGTCATCCTGCACCGTCGCCAGGGTAAATGCGGCAATGCCACCGCCCGCCAAGGCACAGGCGTGCAAGGCTGTGATGGTGTCGGTGTGAAACGTGCCGTGACAGTCCAGGGTGATCGATTCTCCCTTCGCATTGGCGAGCGTCCATTGGCCAGCCGATCCATAGGTGAGTAGCCGATGGTCGTTGAGTTCGGCAACGCTGCGAGGCAAGCCACGCTTGAACACGTAGGCCGGCGCCGCGACCAGCACCAGCGGCGATACGCTGAGCAACCGCGCGACCAGGCTGCTGTCGGCCAGGGGCCCACAGATGCGTAGCGCCGCATCGAATCCCTCGGCCACCAGATCGACCAACGGATCGGAGCAAGACAAATCAATTTGAATATCTGGATATCGCGCCTGGAACGTCGGTAGCCAGCGAGCCAGCTCCAACGTTCCTGTAACCAACGGCGCGCTGATGCGAAGCAGACCGGAGGGCCGCTCCTGTTCCTGGGCAGCGGCTTGGGAGGCAGCGTCTACCCGGTCGAGAATATCCACGCAAGCTTCGTAATACTTTTCCCCCGCCGCCGTAAGACTCATCCGGCGGGTATTGCGATTGATCAGACGCACGCCCAACGTGGATTCCAATTGCTGCAAATGTCGGGAGACCGACGAGTGCGTGGTATCCAGCCGCTCGGCGGCGGCTGTAAAACCCTGGGCCTCGACGACGCAGCGGAACACGCGCATGGCGAGCATCTGATTCATGGGGTTAGCGCACCGGTAGCTTGATGATTTCGGCGGTGTTCATCACATCGCCGAACGTGTCCTCGATTTCGGCGAGCGCGGCCTGGTGCAAGGCGTCCTTGTCGGTCGACTCTCCGTTGACCCGGGTAATCGCACGGGTAGCCGATGCATCGGCCGCCACCAACACGTTATAGCTCAGCGGCGCCGCATCCCGGGCTGCGCCCGCCACGCACGCATGGGTCATGAGACCGGAGACGATCACGTTCT
This sequence comes from Pseudomonas agronomica, assembly GCF_025917275.1. Taxonomy (GTDB): domain Bacteria; phylum Pseudomonadota; class Gammaproteobacteria; order Pseudomonadales; family Pseudomonadaceae; genus Aquipseudomonas; species Aquipseudomonas agronomica. Next base: position 41,764 of record NZ_JAOSHO010000009.1, read on the forward strand.
CGATTCCGGCGGCTTTGAGACGCTTGTCCAGATCGGTACTGCCGAACACGCTGACAGTGGTTTTCTGCAAGACCGGATCCTTGGCCCTGGGCTGTATGTCGGGGTGGAATTTCACAGTTTCACCGTCGATGGCGAACACTGGCGAACCAGCGGGTGCAATGTGCTGGACATGGTAGACGGGCATCTTGTGTTCATCGGCGAACTCGATCAGCTTCCGGGCGTTGGCCAGCGCTGCCGGGCCGTCGGGGATCGGCATCTTACCGGTGAAGTATTCGTTCTGGAAATCGATCACCAGTAACGCGGTTTTACCGGCAGGCAACTGGCTGACCGGCACTGCGCCGGACATGGCGCGGATGGTTGGATGAGTTTCGGCCGAGGCGCCGGCGCTGGCGAGAACGCCTGAGATTACACAGGCGGAGAGGAAACGACGGGTAAAACGCTGCATGGACAGTTCCTTCTTTCGTGGAGTGAATGAAGGGAATGCTAGGGCCATGACCGGCACCCGAACACAGCGTGGGCGACACAGGACTTGTTTGGGATTTGCACAGGTGGCCGTGATCGGGGGCGTTGCCGCTCGCTAAAGGACGTCGACAAACCCGTGGCGAGGG
>NZ_JAOSHO010000090.1 GCF_025917275.1 Pseudomonas agronomica
ATCCCCTCGCCACAGGGATTTCAGAATCCGTGTTCCGTTTTCGCCCTTGCTGTGGTATAAAATGCGCCGCTTTCCGGGGATGACCCCGTAAGCTTAAATCCACACACGTGTCGACACGATGACCTGGGTGCCTTCGGCTTATATAGCCGCTGGTTGGTCATTGGGATACGTGGAGGCCAAACCCGACTTATCAAGGAACTATCATGTCCCAAGTCAACATGCGCGATATGCTGAAGGCCGGTGTGCACTTCGGTCACCAGACCCGTTACTGGAACCCGAAAATGGGCAAGTACATTTTCGGCGCGCGTAACAAGATCCACATCATCAACCTTGAAAAAACCCTGCCGATGTTCAACGAAGCACTGACCTTCGTAGAGCGCCTGGCCCAGGGCAAAAACAAGATTCTGTTCGTCGGCACCAAGCGTTCCGCTGGCAAGATCGTTGCTGAAGAAGCAGCACGTTGCGGTTCGCCGTACGTCGATCACCGCTGGTTGGGCGGCATGCTGACCAACTTCAAGACCATCCGCGCTTCCATCAAGCGTCTGCGTGATCTTGAAGTCCAGTCCGAAGACGGTACTTTCGCCAAGCTGACCAAGAAAGAAGCGCTGATGCGCACTCGCGATCTTGAGAAGCTGGACCGCTCCCTGGGCGGTATCAAGGACATGGGCGGTCTGCCTGACGCACTGTTCGTGATCGACGTTGACCACGAGCGCATCGCGATCACCGAAGCCAACAAGCTGGGTATCCCGGTCATCGGCGTTGTCGATACCAACAGCAGCCCGGAAGGCGTTGACTACATCATCCCAGGCAACGATGACGCCATTCGCGCCATCCAGCTGTACATGGGTTCGATGGCTGACGCTGTGATCCGTGGTCGCAACAATGTTAATGGCGGCACCGAAGTCTTCGCTGAAGAAGCTCCGGCAGCAGCCGCTGAGTAATCGACGCCCCTGGCGTTGACTCAGTAAGCAAAAAGGGGGCTTGGCCCCCTTTTTGCCACCTCGAAAACCACTTGTCGCCAGCGCAGCTACCTGTTTGTAACTTGTCGCGGTCTATAAGCAATGGTTTTCCAGGAAGAATTGATCGCCCGTTCGGTCGGGTGGAATGGTTGAAAACCTATCCAAGAGGATTTTGAAATGGCAGAGATTACTGCAGCGTTGGTCAAAGAACTGCGCGAGCGTACCGGCGAAGGCATGATGGACTGCAAGAAAGCCTTGACCAAGGCTGGCGGCGACATCGAGAAAGCCATTGATGACATGCGTGCTTCGGGCGCCATCAAGGCTGCCAAGAAAGCTGGCAACGTTGCCGCTGAAGGCGCCATCGCCATCAAGGACGACGGTAAAGCCGCCGTTCTGCTGGAAGTCAACTCCCAGACCGACTTCCTGGCCCTGCAGGATGACTTCAAGGCATTCGTCGCTGCCAGCGTCGACAAAGCCTTCGCTGACAAACTGACCGACGCAGCTCCGCTGATCGAAGCTCAGGAAGAAGCGCGCCTGGTCCTGGTTGGCAAGACCGGCGAGAACGTCAACATCCGTCGCCTGGTTCGCGTTGAAGGTGACGTGGTCGGTACCTACCTGCACGGTAACAAGATCGGTGTTGCGGTTGTCCTGAAGGGCGGCGATACCGAACTGGCGAAAGACATCGCCATGCACGTAGCTGCAACCAACCCTGAGTTCCTGCTGCCGTCCGACGTTTCGGCTGAAGCGATCGAGCGCGAGAAGGGCGTTTTCCTGCAGCTGAACGAAGAGAAGCTGAAAGGCAAGCCTGCCGAAATCGCCGAGAAAATGGTCAGCGGCCGTATCTCCAAGTTCCTGGCCGAAGCCAGCCTGGTTGAGCAGGCGTTCGTCAAGAACCCGGAAATCAAGGTCGGCGACCTGGCGAAGAAAGCCGGTGCTGAAATCGTTTCCTTCACCTACTTCAAAGTGGGCGAAGGCATCGAGAAGCCGGTCGACAACTTCGCTGAAGAAGTTGCTGCCCAGGTAGCTGCTGCCAGCAAGCAATAAGACGGTTTCCATAACGTCGCCCAGAAGAGGCTGCCCGCTTAACGCGCGCAGCCTCTTTTTGGATGGGGATGCCGATTTTGATTGGTTTCCTGTCGGAACTGGCTTACAAAGCCGTGTTCCGATGGCGCTGTGTCAGCGTCAGACTAGAGTGAACGAGGCTGCAAACAGTCCGTTAAGAATTTTTTGAAAAAATACGCCGCAGGAGAGATTCGCAATGGCTCAGCAGGGCAGTGGTTATCAGGCTCGCTATAAACGCATTCTACTCAAGCTTAGCGGCGAGGCCCTGATGGGCTCGGAAGAGTTCGGGATCGATCCGAAAGTGCTGGACCGCATGGCCCTGGAAGTTGGCCAGTTGGTCGGGATCGGCGTTCAGGTCGGCCTGGTCATCGGCGGCGGCAACCTGTTCCGTGGCGCAGCGCTGAGCGCGGCCGGCATGGATCGGGTCACGGGCGACCACATGGGCATGCTGGCCACTGTGATGAACGCCTTGGCTATGCGCGACGCACTGGAGCGTGCCAATATCTCGGCCATCGTGATGTCGGCCATTTCCATGGTGGGCGTGACCGATCACTACGATCGCCGCAAAGCCATGCGCCACCTCAACTCCAAGGAGGTGGTGATTTTTGCCGCGGGTACCGGTAATCCGTTCTTCACCACGGATTCGGCCGCGTGCCTGCGGGCGATCGAAATCGACGCCGATGTCGTGCTCAAGGCAACCAAGGTGGATGGCGTGTATACCGCTGACCCGTTCAAAGACCCGCATGCCGAGAAGTTCGATCATCTGACCTACGATGAAGTCCTGGATCGCAAGCTGGGTGTCATGGACCTGACCGCTATCTGCCTGTGCCGCGACCACAAGATGCCGCTGCGCGTCTTCAACATGAACAAACCCGGCGCCTTGCTGAATATCGTCCATGGCGGCGCCGAAGGAACACTGATCGAGGAAGTTCAACAATGATCAATGAAATCAAGAAAGACGCTCAAGAGCGCATGCAGAAATCCCTGGACTCCCTGAGCCACGCATTCGGCCAGATTCGCACCGGCAAGGCTCACCCGAGCATCCTCGGCAGCGTCATGGTGCCTTACTACGGCACTGATACACCGCTGAGCAGCGTTGCCAACGTCACCGTGAAAGACTCGCGCACCCTGCAGGTCGTGGCTTTCGAGCGCAACATGCTCGCTGCTGTAGACAAGGCGATCCAGAGCGCCGGTCTGAACCTCAACCCAACCAACCTGGGTGAGCTGCTGCTGATCCCGATGCCGGCCCTCACCGAGGAAACGCGCAAAGGCTTCACCAAACAGGCTCGTAGCGCAGCGGAAGACGCGCGTGTTGCCGTGCGCAATATCCGTCGTGACGCGTTGGGTGAGCTGAAGAAGCTGGTCAAGGATAAGGCAATCAGCGAAGACGAAGAGCGTCGCGCCATCGCTGATATCGATAAGTTGACCAAGGACTCCGAGGCCCAGATCACCAAGGCCACGGATGAGAAAGAAAAAGACCTGATGGCCGTATAAGGGTCTCGTTTTCATGGATAAGACCAAGCAGGCCGTGCCGTTCGCGGTGCCGCGCCATGTGGCGATCATCATGGACGGCAACAACCGCTGGGCCAAGAAACGCTTCATGCCCGGCGTCGCCGGGCACAAGGCGGGGGTTGATGCGGTTCGCGCTGTCATCGAGGTGTGCGCCGAGGCTGGGGTCGAGGTGCTCACTCTGTTCGCCTTTTCCAGCGAAAACTGGCAACGTCCGGCCGATGAGGTCAGTGCGTTGATGGACCTGTTCCTCAAGGCGTTGCGGCGTGAGGCCAAGCGTCTGGATGAGAACAAGATCAGCCTGCGGATCATTGGCGATCGCTCGCGTTTTCATCCGGAACTGCAAGCTGCCATGCGTGAAGCCGAGTCCGCCACGGCTGGTTCTGATCGGTTTGTCCTGCAAATCGCTGCCAACTATGGTGGGCAGTGGGATATCGCCCAGGCGGCCCAGCGGCTGGCCCGGGAAGTCCAGGCCGGTCATCTGCGCCCCGAGGACATTACGCCCGAGCTCTTGCAAACCTGTCTGGCGACCGGTGACTTGCCATTGCCGGACTTGTGCATTCGCACCGGTGGCGAACACCGCATCAGTAATTTCCTGCTCTGGCAGCTGGCTTACGCCGAGCTGTATTTCTCCGACCTGTTCTGGCCGGACTTCAAACACGAAGCCATGCGCACCGCGCTGGCCGATTTCGCTTCCCGTCAGCGTCGCTTCGGTAAAACGAGCGAGCAGATCGAAGCTGGAGCCCGGGTTTAATGCTCAAACAACGAATCATCACTGCCCTGATCCTGCTGCCCATCGCCTTGGGCGGCTTTTTCCTGCTCGAGGGTGGCAGTTTTGCGCTGTTCATCGGTCTGGTCGTGACCTTGGGGGCGTGGGAATGGGCCCGGCTGGCGGGTTTTCCTGCGCAGTCGGCACGGGTGGTCTACGCAGCGGCCGTGGCGGCCATGTTGTTCATCATGTACGTAGTTCCCGGCCTCGCTCCATGGGTGCTCGGTGCCGCGGTACTGTGGTGGGCGGTGGCGACCTTCCTGGTCCTGACCTACCCGCGGACGACGCACCACTGGGCCAACGCGGCGACCAAGCTGGTGATTGGCCTGTTGATCCTGTTGCCGGCATGGCAGGGGCTTATCTGGATCAAGCAAGGGCCGCTGGGCAACTGGCAGATCATGGCGGTAATGGTGCTGGTCTGGGGTGCCGATGTCGGGGCGTACTTCTCCGGTCGGGCCTTCGGCAAGCGCAAGCTCGCGCCAAAAGTCAGCCCTGGCAAAAGTTGGGAAGGTGTCTACGGTGGCCTGGCCTTGAGCCTGGTGATCACCACCGTGGTCGGCTTCGTGCGGGACTGGACCGTCGCGCAACTCCTGATGGGGCTGTTTGGCGCCGCCCTGATCGTCTTCGTGTCCGTGGTCGGTGACCTGACCGAAAGCATGTTCAAGCGCCAATCCGGAATCAAGGACAGCAGTAACCTGCTGCCTGGCCACGGTGGTGTGCTGGATCGCATCGACAGCCTGACCGCCGCGATCCCGATCTTTGCCGTGCTGTTGTGGATGGCGGCATCGTGAGTCGTCCCCAGCAGATTACCGTCCTGGGGGCCACCGGTTCGATAGGCCTCAGTACGCTGGACGTGATTGGCCGGCACCCGGAGCGCTATCAGGTGTTCGCCCTCAGCGGCTTTACTCGCCTCAACGAGCTGCTGGCGCTGTGCATTCGCCATGCGCCGCGGTTTGCCGTGGTGCCCGAGGCCGGCGTGGCTCGGGCATTGCAGGATGACCTGAATGCGGCCGGCTTGCAGACGCGCGTCCTGGTGGGGGAGGAGGGCTTGTGTCAGGTAGCCTCCGATCCTGAAGTCGATGCCGTGATGGCGGCGATTGTCGGGGCGGCGGGTTTGCGTCCGACGCTGGCGGCGGTGGAGGCTGGCAAGAAGATTTTGCTGGCCAACAAGGAAGCGCTGGTGATGTCGGGTGCGCTGTTCATGCAGGCAGTGCGCAAGAGCGGCTCGGTACTGCTGCCTATCGACAGCGAACACAACGCGATTTTTCAATGCATGCCCCGGGATTTTTCCCGTGGCTTGGGGGCGGTCGGTGTCAGGAGGATTCTTCTGACAGCTTCTGGTGGTCCCTTCCGGCAGACACCGTTGGACGAGTTGGTGCATGTTTCACCCGACCAGGCTTGCGCCCATCCGAACTGGTCCATGGGGCGCAAGATTTCCGTGGATTCGGCCAGCATGATGAACAAAGGGCTGGAGCTGATCGAGGCCTGCTGGCTGTTCGATGCCGAACCGGCCCAGGTCGAGGTGGTCATCCATCCGCAAAGCGTTATCCACTCTCTCGTGGATTACGTGGATGGCTCGGTGCTGGCCCAGTTGGGCAATCCGGACATGCGCACGCCTATTGCCAACGCGTTGGCCTGGCCAGAGCGGATTGATTCAGGTGTGGCACCATTGGACCTGTTTGCCATTGCCCGCCTGGACTTCCAGGCGCCCGATGAGCAGCGTTTCCCCTGTCTGCGCCTGGCGCGACAGGCGGCCGAAGCGGGTAACAGCGCGCCGGCCATGCTTAACGCCGCCAACGAGGTGGCGGTTGCAGCGTTTCTCGATGGGCGTGTCCGCTACCTCGAGATCGCGAGTATCATCGAAGAGGTCTTGAATCTCGAAGCCGTGGTTTCGCTCGAGGACCTCGATGCGGTATTCACGGCGGATGCCAGGGCTCGTGAGCTGGCGGGCCAGTGGTTGAAGCGCCACGGGCGCTGAGGCTGCGGTACGTTAGCCGGGGTTGTCCCAGGCAGGATTGTGGAGAAAACAGATGAGCGCGCTCTATATGATTGTCGGCACCCTGGTTGCGCTGGGGGTGCTGGTCACTTTTCACGAATTCGGCCACTTCTGGGTCGCGCGTCGCTGTGGCGTCAAGGTTCTGCGCTTTTCCGTCGGTTTCGGCATGCCGTTGTTGCGCTGGCATGACAGGAAAGGCACCGAGTTCGTCGTGGCAGCCATTCCGTTGGGCGGCTACGTCAAGATGCTTGACGAGCGCGAAGGCGAAGTCCCCGCCGATCAGCTCGATCAGTCCTTCAATCGCAAGACCGTCCGTCAGCGCATCGCCATCGTCGCTGCGGGTCCGATCGCCAATTTCCTGCTGGCCATGGTGTTTTTCTGGGCGCTGGCCATGCTGGGTAGCGAGCAGGTGCGGCCTGTCATCGGCGCGGTCGAGGCGGGCAGCGTTGCGGCACGGGCCGGATTGGGCGCGGGCCAGGAAATCGTTGCCATCGACGGCGAGCCAACGTCGGGCTGGGCTGCGGTCAACTTGCAGTTGGTGCGTCGCCTGGGTGAAAGCGGCTCGCTGCAACTGATGGTGCGTGAACAGGGCTCGACGGCGGATTCGCCTCGGGAGCTGGTCCTCGACAACTGGCTCAAGGGGGCCGATGAGCCTGACCCGATCCGTTCCCTGGGGATTCGCCCATGGCGTCCCGCGTTGCCGCCCGTGCTTGCCGAACTTGATCCGAAAGGCCCGGCCAACGCTGCCGGCCTGAAAGCGGGCGACCGTTTGCTGGCATTCGACGGCCAACCTGTCAGTGACTGGCAACAGGTGGTCGACTCGGTTCGTGTTCGCCCTGATACCAAAATCATGCTGCGTGTCGAGCGCGATGGTGCTTCAATCGACGTCCCTGTCGCACTGGCTGCCCGTGGCGAGAGCAAGGCGCCGACCGGTTACCTGGGGGCGGGCGTCAAGGCGGTCGACTGGCCACCGGAAATGATCCGCGAGGTCAGCTTCGGGCCTGTCGCGGCAATCGGCGAGGGTGCGCGGCGTACTTGGACCATGAGTGTCCTGACCCTCGACTCGCTGAAGAAAATGTTGTTCGGCGAGCTCTCGGTAAAAAACTTGAGTGGACCGATAACCATTGCTAAAGTGGCGGGCGCTTCTGCCCAGTCGGGCGTTGCTGATTTCCTGAATTTCCTTGCTTATCTGAGCATTAGCCTGGGGGTTCTGAATTTGCTGCCCATCCCGGTACTGGATGGGGGGCATCTGCTGTTTTATCTGATCGAGTGGGCGCGTGGTCGTCCCTTGTCGGATCGGGTGCAAGGTTGGGGGATACAGATCGGTATCAGCTTGGTGGTCGGGGTGATGTTGCTTGCCTTGGTCAACGATCTGGGTCGTCTGTAACGCTTCGCTGAATTGCGAATCTGCCGCATTTTGCGGCAGTTTGTTTATTGCCAGTTGGAATAAGAAAGGACTTCATGAAACGTCTGCTGCTAACTGCGGTTCTCACCGTATTGATGATCGCCGAAGTTCACGCCGAGTCCTTCACTATCTCTGATATTCGCGTCAACGGCCTCCAGCGGGTTTCCGCGGGTAGCGTCTTTGGTGCCTTGCCGCTGAACGTCGGCGAGCAGGCGGATGATCGGCGCCTGGTGGAATCCACTCGTGCGTTGTTCAAGACCGGCTTCTTTCAAGATATCCAGCTGGGCCGCGACGGCAATGTCCTGGTCATCACGGTAGTCGAACGTCCGTCGGTCGCCAGTATCGAGATCGAGGGCAACAAGGCGATCTCCACCGAAGACCTGATGAAAGGCCTGAAGCAATCGGGCCTGGCCGAAGGCGAGATCTTCCAGCGCGCGACACTCGAAGGCGTTCGTAACGAGTTGCAGCGCCAATACGTTGCCCAGGGCCGCTACTCGGCCACCGTTGATACCGAAGTCGTCCCGCAACCGCGCAACCGCGTTGGCCTGAAGGTGAACATCAACGAAGGCACCGTTGCCGCCATCCAGCACATCAACGTGGTGGGCAACACGGTTTTCCCAGACGAAGACCTGATCGACCTGTTCGAACTCAAGACCACCAACTGGTTGTCATTCTTCAAGAACGACGACAAGTACGCCCGTGAAAAACTCTCCGGTGACCTGGAGCGCCTGCGTTCCTACTACCTGGACCGCGGCTACATCAACATGGACATCGCTTCGACCCAGGTGTCGATCACCCCGGACAAGAAGCACGTCTATATCACTGTCAACGTCAACGAAGGCGAGAAATACACCGTTCGTGACGTCAAGCTCAGCGGCGACCTGAAGGTCCCTGAAGACCAGGTCAAGTCGCTTCTGCTGGTGCAGAAGGGCCAGGTGTTCTCGCGCAAGCTGATGACCACCACGTCCGAGCTGATCACCCGTCGCCTGGGTAACGAGGGCTATACCTTCGCCAACGTCAACGGCGTACCGCAGCCGCACGATGATGACCATACCGTCGATATCACCTTTGCCGTGGATCCAGGCAAGCGTGCGTACGTCAACCGCATCAATTTCCGTGGCAACACCAAGTCCGAGGACGAAGTGCTGCGCCGTGAAATGCGCCAGATGGAAGGTGGCTGGGCATCGACCTACCTGATCGATCAATCCAAGACCCGCCTGGAGCGCCTGGGCTTCTTCAAGGAAGTCAACGTCGAGACCCCGGCCGTACCGGGCGTCGATGACCAGGTTGACGTGAACTACAGCGTCGAGGAGCAGGCTTCCGGTTCGATCACCGCGAGCGTCGGTTTTGCCCAGAGCGCCGGCCTGATCCTGGGCGGCTCGATCACCCAGAACAACTTCCTTGGTACCGGTAACAAGGTCAGCATCGGCCTGACTCGCAGCGAATACCAGACCCGCTACAACTTTGGCTACGTGGACCCCTACTGGACTGCCGATGGCGTGAGCCTGGGCTACAACGCCTTTTATCGCACCACTGACTACGACGAACTCGATTCGGACATTTCCAGCTATGCGGTGGACAGCCTCGGTGCCGGCGTCAACGTGGGCTATCCGATCAGTGAGACTTCGCGCCTGACCTTTGGCCTTACCGCCCAGCAGGACAAGATCAACACCGGTCGTTACACCGTTGATGAAATCTTCGACTTCGTTAACAAGGAAGGCGATAACTACCTGAACTTCAAGGCGTCTGCCGGTTGGTCCGAGTCGACCCTGAACAAGGGTGTGTTGGCGACACGCGGTCACTCCCAGAGCCTGGTTCTTGAGTCGACCATCCCGGGCAGCGACCTGTCGTTCTTCAAGCTCGATTATCGTGGCCAACTGTTCCAGCCGCTGACCGATAACTACACCATGCGCCTGCACACCGAGCTGGGTTATGGCGATGGCTACGGTTCGACTGACGGCCTGCCGTTCTACGAGAACTACTATGCCGGTGGTTTCAACTCGGTACGTGGTTTCAAGGACAGCACTCTGGGTCCACGCAGCACGCCGAGCCGTGGCACGAACCCGGGCACGATTGCAGACCCGGACCAGGATCCGCTGCCGTTCGGTGGCAATGTGCTCATCCAGGGCGGCGCCGAGATCCTGTTCCCGATGCCGTTCGTCAAGGATCAGCGTTCCCTGCGTACCTCGGTATTCTGGGACGTGGGTAACGTATTCGACTCCAGTTGCGATAACACCACCAACGCCAACGGTACGAGTTCCAACACCAAGTGCAACGACATCAGCCTGAGCAACATGGCCAGCTCCGTCGGCGTGGGCGTGACCTGGGTCACCGCGCTGGGCCCGTTGAGCTTCGCGCTGGCGATGCCGATCAAGAAACCGGATGACGCTGAAACCCAAGTGTTCCAATTTTCCCTCGGCCAGACGTTCTAATTGTCCGGCCCAAGATAACGACAATGGATTTTGTAGGAGTACATCGTGCGTAAGTTGACTCAATTGGTTCTCCTGGCGACCGTACTGGTCGCAGGTCCGGCTTTTGCCGACATGAAGATCGCCGTGCTGAATTATCAAATGGCCCTGCTGGAGTCCGATGCGGCGAAGAAATATGCCGTGGACGCCGAGAAGAAATTCGGCCCGCAACTGACCAAGCTCAAGGGCCTGGAAAGCAGCGCCAAGGGTATCCAGGACCGTCTGGTCGCCGGTGGCGACAAGATGGCCCAGGGCGAGCGCGAGCGTCTTGAGCTGGAATTCAAGCAGAAGGCCCGCGACTTCCAGTTCCAGTCCAAGGAACTGAACGAAGCGAAAGCCGTGGCCGACCGCGAAATGCTCAAGCAGCTCAAGCCGAAACTCGACAGTGCCGTGGAAGAAGTCATCAAGAAAGGCGGTTTCGACCTGGTGTTCGAGCGCGGCGCAGTGATCGATGTCAAACCTCAATACGACATCACGCGCCAGGTTATCGAGCGCATGAATCAGCTGAAGTAATCCATGACAGCGACTATCAAACTCGGCCAGCTGGCTGAGTTCCTCGGCGCCACCCTGCGTGGCGACCCGGAGAAGGCAATTACTGGGCTAGCCACTTTGCAAGAGGCTGGCCCAGCTCAGTTGAGCTTTCTGGCAAATCCCCAATACCGCAAATACCTGGTCGACAGCCGGGCCGCAGCACTGTTGCTGAAGGCCGATGATGCGGAAGGGTTTGCCGGCGATGCGCTGATTGTGCCGGACCCGTACCTGGCGTATGCGCGGATTTCCCATCTGTTCGACCCGAAACCAAAGTCTGCTGCGGGTATCCACCCTTCAGCAGTGATCGCGGCGGATGCGATCGTTGACCCCACGGCCAGCATCGGGCCGTTTGTCGTCATCGAAAGCGCGGCCCGGATTGGCGCTGGCGTGACGCTGGGCGCCCACTGCTTTGTCGGCGCGCGCAGCGAGATCGGTGAGGGCGGCTGGTTGGCACCGCGCGTCACCCTGTATCACGATGTGCGCATCGGCAAGCGGGTGGTGATCCAATCTGGCGCGGTACTCGGTGGTGAAGGGTTCGGTTTTGCCAATGAAAAAGGCGTCTGGCAGAAGATCGCCCAGATCGGCGGCGTGACCGTCGGCGATGATGTGGAGATCGGCGTCAATACCGCGATCGACCGTGGTGCGCTTGCCGACACCGTCATTGGTAACGGCGTCAAGCTCGACAACCAGATCCAGATCGCCCACAACGTCCAGGTCGGTGACCACACCGCCATGGCTGCTTGCGTGGGTATTTCCGGCAGTACCAAGATCGGCAGGCATTGCATGCTGGCCGGTGGCGTAGGGCTGGTAGGCCACATCGAAATCTGTGACAACGTTTTCCTGACCGGCATGACCATGGTCACCCACTCGATTACCGAGCCGGGTTCCTATTCATCCGGTACGGCAATGCAGCCAGCGGCCGAATGGCGCAAGAGCGCGGCGCGTATCCGCCAGCTCGACGACATGGCTCGACGACTGCGACAGCTGGAAAAGCGTGTAGGGGACGTGACCCCTGGCGGTAATGCTTCATCAGATGGCTGATACCATTTCCATATCAAGTGTGCACAGCCGCTAGGCCTTGGCCTCCTTGATTTGCTAGCGGGGTGCGCGTCAATCGTGCGCTCCCAATCTTTACATAGGCTTCCCCCCGAAATGATGGACATCAACGAGATTCGCGAATACCTGCCTCACCGTTACCCGTTCCTGCTGGTGGATCGGGTCGTGGACCTGGATGTTGAAGGCAAGCGCATTCGCGCCTACAAGAATGTCAGCATCAACGAACCGTTCTTCAATGGCCACTTCCCCGCGCATCCCATCATGCCGGGCGTATTGATCATCGAGGCGATGGCTCAGGCTGCCGGGATCCTTGGTTTCAAAATGCTCGACGTGAAGCCTGCCGATGGCACGCTCTATTATTTCGTCGGTTCCGACAAACTGCGCTTTCGCCAGCCAGTGACCCCGGGCGATCAATTGATCCTCGAGGCCAAGTTCATCAGCTGCAAGCGCCAGATCTGGAAATTCGAATGCCAGGCTTCGGTCGATGGCAAGCCGGTCTGCTCCGCTGAAATCATCTGCGCGGAACGCAAACTATGAGTTTGATTGACCCTCGCGCAATCATCGATCCGTCGGCCGTGCTGGCCGCCGACGTCGAGGTTGGCCCTTGGTCGATCGTCGGCGCAGGTGTGGAAATCGGCGAGGGCACGGTGATCGGCCCCCACGTAATTCTCAAGGGGCCGACCCGGATCGGCCGGCACAATCGCATCTACCAGTTTTCGTCGGTAGGCGAGGACACGCCCGATCTGAAGTACAAAGGTGAAGAAACCCGTCTGGTCATTGGCGATCACAACGTGATCCGCGAAGGCGTGACGATTCACCGTGGCACCGTCCAGGACCGTTCCGAAACGACCCTGGGCGACCACAACCTGATCATGGCCTATGCCCATATCGGCCACGACAGCGTCATTGGCAACCATTGCATCCTTGTCAACAACACCGCATTGGCCGGCCATGTGCACGTGGATGACTGGGCTATCCTGTCCGGCTTCACCCTGGTTCACCAGTATTGCCATATTGGCGCCCACAGTTTCTCCGGCATGGGCACCGCCATCGGCAAGGATGTTCCCGCGTACGTCACCGTGTTCGGTAACCCGGCCGAAGCCCGCAGCATGAACTTCGAAGGCATGCGCCGTCGTGGCTTCAGCGAAGAGGCGATCACAGCGCTGCGTCGCGCCTACAAGGTCGTGTACCGCCAGGGCCTGACGGTCGAGCAGGCGCTCGCTGAATTGGCCGAGGCGTCGGCGCAGTTCCCGGAGGTCGCGACATTCCGCGATTCGATCCAGTCTTCGACCCGCGGCATCACGCGCTGACCATGGCTAATCTGCGTATTGCGCTGGTGGCGGGGGAGGCTTCCGGTGACATCCTGGGTGCCGGTCTGATGCGTGCGCTCAAGGCGCAGCATCCCGCAGTCGAATTCATCGGTGTTGGTGGGCCATTGATGCAGGCCGAAGGGCTGGAATCCTACTTCCCCATGGAGCGCCTGTCAGTCATGGGCTTGGTGGAAGTGCTCGGTCGCTTGCGGGAGTTGCTGGCCCGGCGCAAGAAGCTGATCCAGACGCTGATCGAAGAAAAACCGGACGTCTTCATCGGTATCGATGCGCCGGATTTCACCCTCAATATCGAACTCAAATTGCGCCAGGCGGGTATCAAGACCGTGCATTACGTCAGCCCGTCGGTCTGGGCCTGGCGGCAGAAACGCGTGTTGAAGATCCGCGAAGGTTGCGACCTGATGCTGACGCTGCTGCCGTTCGAGGCCCGTTTCTACGAAGAAAAAGGCGTACCCGTGCGGTTTGTCGGACACACCCTGGCCGATACCATCCCCCTGGAGGCGGACCGCGCGGCGGCGCGCCAGGCGTTGGGCCTGCCCGAAGGGCCGCTGGTGGCGTTGATGCCCGGCAGTCGTGGCGGCGAAGTGAGTCGCCTGGGCGGTCTGTTCTTCGACGCCGCTGAACGCCTGCGGATGATGCGGCCTGGTGTACGTTTTGTCTTGCCGTGTGCCAGTCCGCAGCGTCGAGCCCAGTTGGAGGCCCTGCTGGTCGGTCGCGATTTGCCGGTCACGTTGCTCGACGGTCGCTCCCATGATGCGCTGGCGGCGTGTGACGCTGTGTTGATTGCCTCCGGCACTGCTACCCTTGAGGCGTTGCTGTTCAAACGCCCGATGGTGGTTGCCTATCGCCTGGCGCCGCTGACGTTCTGGATACTCAAGCGCATGGTCAAGAGTCCTTACGTTTCTTTGCCCAATCTGCTGGCCCAGCGCCTGCTGGTCCCCGAGTTGCTGCAGGACGATGCGACCGCGGACGCTTTGGCCAACACGTTGTCGCCCTTGATCGACGGCGGCGAGGAACAGACTCGGGGCTTTGACGAAATCCACCGTACCTTGCGTCGTGATGCCTCCAATCAGGCGGCTGACGCGGTACTGACCCTGATCGGCGCAAAATCATGAGCAACGTAAAGCTGCAGATGGGCCTGGATTTCAACCTGGTCGCCGAAGTGGAAGAGCTGGTGGCCGGTGTCGATGAAGTAGGGCGCGGGCCTTTGTGCGGCGCGGTGGTGACGGCGGCGGTGATTCTCGATCCGAACCGGCCGATCCTCGGCCTCAATGATTCGAAGAAGCTCACCGAAGCCCGTCGCGAGAAACTCTACGACGAAATCTGCGAGAAGGCCCTGAGCTGGTGCATCGCCCGGGCCGAAGTCGAAGAAATCGATGAGCTCAATATCCTGCACGCCACCATGCTCGCCATGCAGCGTGCGGTGCAGGGGCTGCACATCACGCCGAAGCTGGCGATGATCGACGGCAATCGTTGCCCGAAACTGTCGATGCGCGCCGAAGCGGTCATCCAGGGCGACGGCAAGGTGCCCGCCATCGCGGCGGCTTCGATCCTGGCCAAGGTCAGCCGTGACCGGGAAATGAGCGCCTTCGAGTTGATCTACCCGGGCTACGGCATCGGCAGCCACAAGGGCTATCCGACCCCCGTCCACCTGGAAGCCCTGGCGCGCCTCGGGCCAACGCCCATTCATCGGCGTTCGTTTGCCCCGGTTAGGCTGGCTTATGAAGCGCGGGATGGCTTGATTGTGAGCAATCTTGCCGAGGGGATTTAGCGAAACGTCGCAAT
>NZ_JAOSHO010000900.1 GCF_025917275.1 Pseudomonas agronomica
CAGGTACATTTCCCGGGGGCGCATCTGGGCATGTTCCGGTCTGCCACGGGCGACCAGTGCGATACCGCAGACGAAAGTGATCAGGCTCGACCAGAGAAACGCCGACAAGTCGTCGTTGCGGTCGTAGAACATCAGCGTGAACAGCGGAATCGCCATGCTGATCGCGAGGGTGATGAGGAAAATACCGAGGATGAAACCGATGAGACGCAGAACCGCAATCGACATGAGAAACGCCTGATCCAATGAGCCGCACAGTATCGATTTTGGTGAATCGGCTACCGCGTAAAGTTTACGTAAAAAAAGAGCGGTGGCGCTCGATGACAAGGCAGTTTTCTTCAATACCCCTGGAGCAGTCCCCTTTACCTTTGGGCCTCTTTCCTGAACTGAAGAAGATTATGTGATGAGCTTGATATTTTCCATGGCAACCTTCGCGCTGGTGGCTTCCATTACCCCTGGACCGGTCAATATCGTCGCCCTCAGCGCCGGGGCTCGCTATGGGTTTCGCGCCACCTTGCGCCATGTCGGCGGTGCGACCCTGGGGTTTGTCCTACTGCTGGTCTTGATGGGGCTGGGGTTGCACGAAGTGTTGCAGCGCTGGCCGGGCCTCACGCGCGTGGTGCAACTGGCGGGCGTGGCATTCCTGTTGTACATGGCCTGGAAACTGGCGATGGACAACGGCGAGTTGGGGGACCGGGACGAGGGGCGCGCGCCGTCGATGTTCCACGGGGCGCTGATGCAATGGCTCAACCCCAAGGCCTGGCTGGCCTGCGTCGCGGGGATGGGCGCTTTTGTGGCCGATGGCGAGGCATCGCTGGTGTGGCAGTTCGCGGCGATTTACCTGGTGATCTGTTACCTGTCCGTAGGCTGCTGGGCGTACGCCGGCAGCTTCCTGCGTATTTGGCTGGGGAATCCGGCGACCATGCGCCTGTTCAATCGGGCGATGGCGGTGTTGCTGGTGGCGAGTGCGGTGTATCTGTTGTTGCCGTAAGCGACCCATCCTTGCGGT
>NZ_JAOSHO010000901.1 GCF_025917275.1 Pseudomonas agronomica
AAAAGTGCACTCACATAGGTAACACCCGGAGTGTCACGTAGCCATCAATGGCATCTCTTACATCAATCCGTCCTAGGATGATTGGACCGAAGATAACATCCCAGATCCCGTCCTCTACTTGCTCCAGTCCAATGGTCTGGTGCTTGAGCACATAGCCGACGTAGATCCTTAGACCATGGCGATTGACGATCCCCGAGCAGTCCGCCTGGAGGCTGTCGATATGGCTCGGGTAGGTCATCTCGGGAAGCTTCTCGGGATATTGGCGGGACGAAGGCTCATAGCAGGACGCAGGTGTCTTCTGATTAAGAGCCTCATGCAAACGCTCATAGTTGTAATGTTGCCTGAAACGATCAAAGTGCCGTTGTTGAGCCTCCCACGCTACTGCTGGGGGTGACGGAAGAGTGCTTTTCAACGTTCGATGCATACGTTCATGTCGGCCATTTTGCTCCGGCCTGCCGGGGGCGATCCGCTCGGGAATGATCCCTAGACGCAACCACCAGATCGACAACTGGGAAAGGCCCGCACGCCCTTTGCTCGCAAACGGAACACCATTGTCGGTACGAATGCGCTCCGGCAGACCATGTTCACGAAACACCTGAGCAAACACCGCCTGGGTTTCCTGGAAGTTGGTGCTAGCCATGCTGTGGCAAGCGAGCAAGAAACGACTGGCATGGTCCATGATCGTCAATGGATAGCACCAGACGCCCGCACCTGTCAGGAATTGGCCTTTGTAATCGGCGCTGAATAGCTGGTTGGGAGCCTCTGCTTTCTGCAGTGGTTTGGGATAAACCGCCACCCGTTGACGCAATCGGCGTGGTTTGACCAGCTCAGCTTTCTTTAGGATGTTGTAGATCGACGTCTTTGATGGCGGCGCCTGGCCAGGAAAACGCTCGAGCAAAGCCGCCTGAATTTTCTTGGGGCCAGGCTCTGTCTCACCCCGACCACGTAATTCAATGATCGCCTCACGGACAGCCAGGGGCACTACCCATTCCTGGGTAAGCCG
>NZ_JAOSHO010000902.1 GCF_025917275.1 Pseudomonas agronomica
AGCGAGCCGGTGGACAGCGTGGCGATCAACGTCAGCGAAAAGATCGCGATGGAGAAGTATTCATGCGGACCGAAGCTCAGGGCCAGTTCCGCCAGGATCGGGGCGATGAACATCAACGCGACGATACTGAAGATTGTGCCGAGGAACGAGAACACCACGCCAATGCCAAGGGCCTTGACGCCATGGCCTTGCTTCATCAACGGCCAGCCATCGAACGTCGTCGCAATGGAGGCCGGCGTACCCGGTATGTTGAGCAATATCGCCGATATCAGCCCTCCCGAGGTCGCGCCGACAAACAGCGCCACCAGCAACGCCAGGCCAGGGCCGGGTCCCATCGAATAAGTCAGTGGCAAGCACAACGCGATCGCCATGGTGGCCGAGAGCCCGGGCACCGCACCGAAAACGATCCCCACCGCAACGCCGAGGGTAATCAGGAGAAAGACGTAGGGTGTCAGTACGGCTGCGAAGCCTGTTTGCATGAGTTCAATCATGGCCGTCCCCTAGAAATCCAATAAACCGACAGGCAGGAGCAAGTCGAAGCCATGACGAAAGATGTAGAAAATCAGGACCGCCGAGACGACGGCGATCAACGCGTAGCGCAGGTGCTTGACCTTCTGTTCCGCAGGGGTCAACACGATGAACTGGACATACAGATAGAGCGCGGTCGTGATCAGGAAACCCACCGGCTCCATCAGCGCCGTGTAAAGCAGCACCAATGCCAGGGTCTTGAAGACGGTTGGATAGTCGATCGCCTCTGGCTTTTCTGCGGATTCGGCGCGTTTATCCGGCAGCTTTCGCCACATCCACAACTGCAATGCGCCAAGCAGGCACAACGAGACGGCGAGCACCCAAGGCACAAACGCGGCATCGATCGTTCCACGACGCGGCAGATTCATGGTCAGGACCAGATAAGCCACGCCGGCACCGAGCATGGCCACCCCGGCGATCAGCTCGTTTCTCTTGTAGGAATCCATACAGGCTCCTGTTACGGGTAAGGACG
>NZ_JAOSHO010000903.1 GCF_025917275.1 Pseudomonas agronomica
ACTGCGCAACGCCCGCGCCACCGGCTCGACATGCTCGCCCAGGCTGCGCAGGCCCAGGGCGCAGTACAACGCGAGGATGTCCACCAGCCAGCCCACCAAGGGTGCCCAGGACAACGCCGTGGCCAGCAAGGTCAAGGGCAGCACGGCGATGATCCACGCCGTGACACCGTGACTGCGCCAGCCACGCCCACCGGAATTGAAACGTTGTTCGATGCGATTGGCGAAACCACCGAATGCCATCAGCGGATGCCAACGCCGGGGCTCGCCCAGCAACGCATCCAGCGCCACCGCGGCGGCGCTGAGCAACGCTACGCTCATGGGCGCACTCCCCAGCGATTTTCATAAAGCAGTTCATTGAGCGGACGCGGTTGTGCCCAGCCTTCCAGGGCGAGCATCGGCGCCGGATAAAAACCTTCGACTGGGCCAAGGCAGAGAATCGCCAGGGGCTTGGCGCCTGTGGGCAAACCCAGCAGATCCGCCAGCGCCTGGGGCTCGAACAACGACACCCAACCCATCCCCAGCCCTTCGACGCGGGCCGCGAGCCATAAATTCTGGATGGCACAGGACAGCGAGGCCAAATCCATTTCCGGCAACGTCCGGCGGCCGAAAATGTGCCGCTCGCGGTCGTCCATCAACGCCGCTACCAGGACTTCGGCACAGTCGTGGATGCCTTCGACCTTCAGCTTCATGAACTCATCGCTGCGTTCGCCCAAGGCTTCGGCGGTGCGGATGCGTTCTTCTTCCACCAAATGCTGGATTTCGCCGCGCAAGTTGCGATTGCTGATACGGATGAATCGCCACGGTTGCATCAGCCCGACGCTGGGAGCCTGGTGCGCGGCTTCCAACAGGCGGCCTAACAGCGCCGGCTCAACGGTGCCGCCGCTGAAATGACGCATGTCGCGGCGCTCGGCGATAGCGCGGTAGACGGCTTCGCGTTCGGCCTGGGAGAACGTGGTGTCTGTCATGGCCGATTCGCGAGCAGGCTCGCTCCCACA
>NZ_JAOSHO010000904.1 GCF_025917275.1 Pseudomonas agronomica
GGAGCAAGCTCCCTCGCCACGGGGATCGGCGCGCTTTACAACTCTCGACACTGCATCGAAAATCCCAACGCTACCGATTGCCCTTGCTCCAGCAAGCGCAACCCCGGCCGTCCAGGCAGGTGATGGGCGTTGACCGGATGGCTCACCGGTTCGATGCAGAAAAAATCCAGGCTCGCGGGGCAGTACAGCAAGAAGTAATCGCTGCCGCTGGCGCGGCATTCCAGTTCATAACCGAGGTCCGGTTGTTGGATCAGGCACTGACCATCCCAGCCACCGAAGCCGTTGTCGACGAGGGTGTCCGGCAATAGCCGCGGTTGCTGGAAATCCCACTCCGAGGGAACGTCCCTCAGCTCCGTCGGCAGTTTCGTGGCGTCGCACATCCACACGTCGCTGGCGCGGGTTTGCAGGCGAGTACCGGCGGTGCGCGGGAAGTACGGATGCAATCCCAGTCCGTGCCACGCGGCCTGTTCGGCCATGTGCGTGACATGCAGGGCGATTTGCAATTGGCCGCCGCTCAAGCGGATCCGTAGGCTGGCGCAATAGGCGAACGGGGTTTGGCTGTCGAGTTGCAACAAGACTTCCTGTGCACTCTGTTCGGCCACTTGCCACGGTTGCTGCCAGGCACTGCCATGGATCGGAAACGGATCGTTGGGGCTGTTGGCTTCCAGGGCGAGCCAGCCGCCAGGGCAATCGAAACCGCCTTGGGCGATCCGGTTGGACCAGGGGATCAAAGGGAAGCAGCCGAGTTTGCCCGGCAAACCGTTTTCTACAGCGTTCGGCGTGGGCGGGCGCAACAACGGTGCACCGTTTCTGTGCAAGGTCCATTCAACGAGGCTGGCGCCCAGGTGTGGGGCCAGGGTGAGGCGGGTGAGTTCGTCTTCCAGATGAAGGAGGGGCGGTGTCATGGTAGTCGCGTCTTTGGGAAGGGGAGAGATAGCCTTTGTGGCGAGGGCGCTTGCTCCCGCTCGGCTGCACTGTAGGAGCTGCCGAGC
>NZ_JAOSHO010000905.1 GCF_025917275.1 Pseudomonas agronomica
TCGCGAGCAAGCTCGCTCCCACAGGGGGATGTGGGGTGAATATGGATTTTGTGTTCAGCGCAGAATAAATGTGGGAGCGAGCCTGCTCGCGAAGAGGCTCGACCAGACGCCAGTGCCGTGGGTGGATTATCATTAGCCACCTAACGACACCCTCCTCAAGGTCCCCGGCATGCTGGCAATTTTCCTCGAAACCCTGAACATCACCGCGCCGGTGTTTGCCATGCTGTTCCTGGGGACATTGCTCAAGCGTATCTACTGGATCAACGACAACTTCATCCACATCGCCTCGTCCCTGGTGTTCAACGTCACCATGCCGGCGCTGTTGTTCCTCGGGATCCTGCACGCCGACTTGCACGCGGCGTTGCAACCGGACCTGCTGATCTATTTCTCGATTGCCACCCTTGTAAGCTTTGCGATGGCCTGGGGCTGGGCGATCTGGCGATGCCCGCGGGAGGATCGCGGCATCTATACCCAGGGCGCGTTTCGCGGCAATAACGGCGTGATCGGCCTCGCGCTGGCCGCAAGCATGTACGGTGACTACGGGATTTCCCTGGGGGCGATTCTCGCGGCGCTGGTGATCCTGTTCTACAACACCTTGTCGACCATCGTGCTGGCGGTCTACAGCCCGGTGATCAAGTCCGATCCGTGGAGCATCTGCAAAAGCGTGATCAGCAACCCGCTGATCATCAGCGTGATCGTCGCCGCGCCGTTCGCCTATTGGCAGATCGGCCTGCCGAACTGGTTCGAGACCTCGGCCAAGTACCTCTCGCAAATGACCTTGCCCCTGGCGCTGATCTGCATCGGCGGCACGCTGTCGCTGGCGGCCTTGCGCAAGAGCGGCAAGATGGCCTTGAGTTCGAGCCTGGTGAAGATGGTCGGCTTGCCGCTGGTGACCACACTGGGCGCATGGCTGTGGGGGTTTCGCGGGGCGGAGCTGGGGATCCTGTTCCTGTACTTCGGCAGCCCTACCGCCGCCGCCAGCT
>NZ_JAOSHO010000906.1 GCF_025917275.1 Pseudomonas agronomica
TCGGCGGTTTCATCTCCGGTGTAGGCAGTTTCATGCTGGTGGACCGCCAACAAAGCCTGGCGACCTGGATCACCATCATCATGCTGGTGAGCTGGCTCTGGCTGATGCTGGAGAACAGCCTCACGCGGTTGTTTACCAAAGTCTTCAAAAGGGAAATTCCCCAACCGCTGTTGCGCTACGCCACGCAGATGATTCACCAGGAAAGCCTGTTTTTCGTCCTGCCGTTTTTCTTCATCACCACCACTTGGAACAGCAGCCAGCTGATCTTTACCGGCCTGCTGACGATCGCGGCGCTGATCTCGATCACCGACCCGCTGTATTACAAATGGCTGGCCCCTAGGCGCTGGGCGTTCCTGGCGTTGCACACGCTGACGCTGTTCGCCGCCCTGCTCACCGCGCTACCGGTGATCGTGCACCTGACCACCGACCAGAGCTTCAAACTGGCGCTGGGCATCGCCATGCTGTTGTCGTTCCCGAGCCTGGCCTCGATCTTTCCGATCCGTACCGTGCGCAACGCGTTGGCCATCCTGTGCATTACCTTGGGGATTGGCGCCGCCGGCTGGGTGCTGCGCTCCTGGGTGCCGCCCGCGACGCTATGGATGACCGAAGTGGCGATCAGCACCCAAGTGGAAGACCGCACACCGGGCGCCAGCCTCAAGCAAGTCAGCGCGGCGCAGATTCGCAGCAATGGCCTCTACGCCTACACCGCCATCAATGCCCCGCGAGGGCTCGACGAGCGCATCTACCACGTCTGGCAATTCAACGGCAAAGAAGTGGACCGCATCGCCTTGGACATCCATGGCGGGCGCAAGGAAGGCTATCGGGCCTGGACCCACAAGCAGAACTTCCCCGACAACCCGACGGGCAACTGGCAGGTGCGGGTGCTGACGGAAAACGGCCAGATGATCGGCGTGCTGCGTTTCGAGGTGACGGACTGAAGGTCCTCCGGACCTTATCGCGAGCAAGCTCGCTCCCACAGG
>NZ_JAOSHO010000907.1 GCF_025917275.1 Pseudomonas agronomica
GCCGCGCCCGACGCAGCGCCAGCACCGATTCGCCGGTGCTGCTGCTCGGTGAAACCGGCACCGGCAAGGAATTGCTGGCCCAGGCGATCCACAGCGCCTCGCCGCGTGCCCACAAGGCCTTCGTCAGCATCAACAGCGCCGCCATTCCGGAATCTTTGCTGGAAGCCGAGTTCTTCGGCACCGCGCCCGGCGCTTTCACCGGCGCCGACCGCAAGGGCCGCGCCGGCAAGCTGCAAATCGCCCAGGGCGGGACATTGTTCCTCGACGAAATCGGCGACATGCCGCTGCCCTTGCAAAGCAAACTGCTGCGCGTTTTGCAGGAAAAGGAGTACGAACCGGTCGGCTCCAACGAAGTGCTGCAAAGCGACGTCCGGGTGATCGCCGCAACCTCCACCGACCTGGAAGCCGCGATCAAGCGCGGCGAATTCCGTGCGGATCTGTATTACCGCCTCAACGTATTGCCGATCCAGGTCCCACCGCTGCGCGAACGCCTGGATGACCTGCCAGCCCTGAGCGAGGCGATCCTCGAAGAATTGCGCAGCCAGCACGAATTGCACCGCGACGCCCTCGACCTGCTGGGCCAGCATGCGTGGCCGGGCAACATCCGGGAATTGCGCAACGTCCTGGAACGCGCGGCCCTGCTCAGTGACGACCTGGTGCTCACCGCCACCGACATTCGTGCCGCCATCGGCACCTTCACTCCGGTCGTGCGCGCGACGATCCCCAGCCTGGAGCCGTTGCCGCAGGAAACCTTCAGCCAGGCCCGGGCCCGATTCGACCGGCATCTGATCGAAACCACCCTCGCGCAATGCGGCGGGCGGGTGATCGAGGCTGCCGAGCGATTGGGGCTCGGACGGTCGACGCTGTACAAGAAGATGGTGGCGTTGGGGATCGCGGAGTCCCAATAAAGAGACGAGATTCTCTATAAATAGACTTCTCATTTGAAGCGCTTTGCGCTCATCGCGAGCAAGCTCGCTCC
>NZ_JAOSHO010000908.1 GCF_025917275.1 Pseudomonas agronomica
ACTCAGGCTTTTTTGCAAACACCTCCCGCGGCAACAACCACCAAGCCAACGCCGGCAACAGAATCAAAGCCCCCAGCATATTCACCAAAAACATGAACGCCAGCAGAACCCCCATGTCAGCCTGGAACTTGATCGGCGAAAACGCCCAGGTCGACACCGCCACAGCCAACGTCATCCCCGTCAACAACACCACCTTGCCCGTGAACAGCAGCGCCTGGTAATACGCCTGAGCCAAGGTATCGCCGGCCCGCATCCGAGCCAGAATCACGCTCAACACATACAACGCATAATCAACACCAATGCCCACGCCCAGCGCGATGACCGGCAGTGTCGCGACTTTCACCCCCATGCCCAGCCCCACCATCAGCGCCTCGCACAGGATCGAAGTGAGCATCAGCGGCAACATCGCGCACAGGGTCGCGCGCCAACTGCGGAAGGTCACCAGGCACAACAGACTGACCGCACCGTAGACCCAGAACAGCATCTCACGCATGGACTTCTTCACGACAATATTGGTCGCCGCTTCGATCCCCGCGCTCCCGGCCGCCAGCATGAACTTGACCTCCGGCACCCGGTGCTCGGCGATAAATTGCTCACTGGCCTCCACCACCCGGCTCAAGGTGTCGGCCTTGTGATCAGCCAGGTAGACGTACAGCGACAGCATCGAACAACCCTGGTTGAACAGCTCTCGCGGCGCGCGGGTTTGCACGGCCCCCAGGGCGCCGTCATTGGGGATCAATTCATACCACTTGAAGTTGCCTTCGTTATAGCCCGCCGTGGCGATCTTGCTCAGTGCCGCCATCGAAGTGGTCGATTCCACACCTGGCAACTGCTCCAATCGCCAGGCCAGCGCATCGACCGCCGACAGGCTGGCGTAACGGGTGCATTGATCCTCCGGGGTCTTGATCATGACCACGAAGATGTCCGAGCTGGCCGCATAGTTTTGCGTCATGAACAGCGCATCACGGTTGTAGCG
>NZ_JAOSHO010000909.1 GCF_025917275.1 Pseudomonas agronomica
TGTCGAATTCCTCGACCATTACCTGGACATGCGCCTGGACCTGTCGAAAGTGCTTTTCGTGTGCACCGCCAACACCCTGGACTCGATCCCCGGCCCGCTGCTGGACCGCATGGAAGTGATTCGCCTGTCGGGGTATATCACCGAAGAAAAGGTCGCCATTGCCAAGCGCCACCTGTGGCCCAAGCAACTGGCCAAGGCCGGCGTGTCCAAGGGCAGCTTGGGCATCAGTGACAGCGCCCTCAAGGTGTTGATCGACGGTTATGCTCGTGAAGCCGGGGTGCGCCAGTTGGAGAAGCAACTGGGCAAACTGGTGCGCAAGGCTGTGATGAAGCTGATCGAAGAACCAAAAGCGGTGATCAAGCTTGGCCCGAAGGACCTCGAGGCCTCCCTGGGCAAACCGGTGTTCCGCAATGAGCAGGTCCTGTCCGGCGTCGGGGTGATCACCGGCCTGGCGTGGACCAGCATGGGCGGCGCCACGTTGCCGATCGAAGCAACGCGGATCCACACCCTCAATCGTGGCTTCAAGCTCACCGGTCAACTGGGCGAGGTGATGAAGGAATCGGCGGAGATTGCCCACAGCTACGTCAGCTCGCACCTGAAGCAGTTCGGCGGAGATCCGAAGTTCTTCGACGAGGCCTTTGTCCACCTCCACGTACCGGAAGGCGCCACGCCGAAGGACGGACCGAGTGCCGGCGTGACCATGGCCAGCGCCCTGCTGTCCCTGGCGCGCAACCAGCCACCGAAGAAAGGCGTGGCCATGACCGGTGAGCTGACGTTGACCGGGCATGTGCTGCCGATTGGCGGCGTACGTGAAAAGGTCATCGCGGCGCGACGGCAGAAGATCAATGAGCTGATCCTGCCGGAAGCCAACCGGGGCAACTTCGAAGAATTGCCGGACTATCTGAAGGAAGGCGTCACGGTGCATTTCGCCAAGCGGTTCGCGGATGTGGCTAAGGTGTTGTT
>NZ_JAOSHO010000091.1 GCF_025917275.1 Pseudomonas agronomica
GCCCGTCGGAAAGTTCTTACGACAAGCGCAGACAGCTCCCGGCTGTAACCGCCTTCCGACAGTGCTAAGGTTCTGCCCTAGCTTTTGCATTTTCAAGGATGCCTTTACATGCCGGACGCAACGTCCCTTAGCCCAGCTTTCATGGTGGTTCACGGGAATCGCCTTGATGAATTGCGCAGCTTGGTAATCAGCCTGATGCGGCGTTATCCGCTGGCCCCACTTGAAAATGAAATCGCGCTGGTACAGAGCAACGGGATTGCCCAATGGCTTAAGCTTGCGCTGGCTGAGGACCCGGAAGACGACGATACCGGCGGTTGCGGCATTGCGGCAGCCATCGACGTGCAGTTGCCAGGTAGCTTCATGTGGCAGCTCTATCGAATGGTGCTCGGGCGTGACGAAATCCCTGCCAAATCCCTCTTGGACAAGGCTCCGCTCACATGGAGGCTGATGCGTCTGCTGCCACAGCTGATTGAACAGCCACATTTCGAACCCCTGCGACGTTTTCTCACTCATGATGCTGACTTGCGCAAGCGGTACCAACTGTCTGAGCGTCTGGCTGACCTGTTTGACCAGTATCAGGTCTACCGTGCCGACTGGCTCGAGGACTGGGCACAGGGACGACACCAGACGAGAAGCGTCCGTGGTGAAATCAAGCCTCTCCCGGCGGCCAACTGTTGGCAAGCGGAACTGTGGCGAGCCCTGCTGCTGGATGTAGGGGAGAAGGGCATGGCCCAAAGCCGTGCCGGTGTTCATCAACGCTATCTGGAGCGCATCAACAGTCTGGAAGGCGCTCCGCAAGGCCTGCCTGCGCGAGTCATCGTCTTTGGCATTTCGTCGTTGCCCGCCCAAGTACTTGAGGCGCTTGCCGGGCTCTCACGGTTTAGCCAGGTTTTGCTGTGTGTCCACAATCCTTGCCGCCATCATTGGGCAGATATCGTGGCGGACAAGGACCTGCTTCGCCATCAATACAAACGGCAGGCACGCAAGCGCGGCATGCCTGAAGTCCTCGACTCGCAAACATTGCATCAACATGCTCATCCTTTATTGGCGGCCTGGGGAAAACAGGGGCGCGACTATATCAATCTGCTCGACAGTTACGATGACCCCACGACTTATCGCTCGGTGTTCCGCGAAGGAAGAATCGATCTGTTCAGCGACGGCCAACCCACCACCCTCCTCAGCCAGTTGCAGAATGACATTCTTGAATTGCGTCCCTTGGACGAAACTCGAGAGCAATGGCCGGAGGTCGATACCCAGCAAGATGAGTCGATCCGCTTCCATATCGCCCATAGCGCGCAACGCGAAGTCGAGATTCTTCATGACCAGCTCCTTGCTCAGTTCAGCAAGGACCCGACCTTGCGTCCCCGCGACATTATCGTCATGGTCCCGGATATCGACAGTTATGCGCCGCATATTCGTGCGGTGTTCGGTCAACTTGATAAATTCGACAATCGTTTCATTCCATTCACCCTGACCGATCAAGGCCAGCGTGGACGTGACCCGCTTCTGATCGCAGTCGAACATCTGCTCAAACTTCCCGATAGTCGTTTTCCGGTCAGCGAGATCCTTGATTTGCTAGACGTCCCGGCGTTACGCGAGCGGTTTGGCATTGGCGAGTCCGATTTGCCAACGCTCCACCGTTGGATCGAGGGGGCCGGCATCCGTTGGGGAATGAGTGCCGAACATCGTGCCGGGCTGGGTTTGCCCGCCGAGCTTGAGCAGAACAGCTGGCGTTTCGGCCTGCGTCGCATGCTATTGGGGTATGCGGTCGGCAATTCGCAGGCTTACGAGGGTATCGAGCCCTATGACGAAATCGGCGGCCTCGATGCGGCGTTGATTGGTCCTTTGGTGGCGTTGCTGGATGCCTTGGAAGTCGCTCATCAGGAGCTTAGCCAGCCAGCGTCACCTCAGGATTGGGGCGCGCGCCTCCATGACCTGATGCAGTTATTCTTCCTGGCAAGCAATGAACACGACGATTATCTACTGGCCCAACTTGAAGATTTGCGTGAGACATGGCTGGAAACCTGCGAGTCAGTTGCGCTGTACGATGAGCTGCCATTGACGGTCGTAAGGGAGGCCTGGCTGGCCGGCCTGGACCAAGGACGATTGTCCCAGCGCTTCCTGGCTGGGGCGGTCAATTTTTGTACCCTGATGCCGATGCGGGCAATTCCCTTCAAACTGGTCTGTTTGCTGGGAATGAATGATGGTGATTATCCACGAGCCCAGCCGCCTTTGGACTTCGACCTGATGGGCAGCGATTATCGACCCGGCGATCGCTCCCGGCGTGAGGATGATCGATACTTGATGCTGGAGGCGCTTCTTTCAGCACGGGAAAAACTTTACATCAGCTGGGTGGGACGCAGCATTCGTGACAATAGCGAGCGACCGGCATCCGTTCTCGTCGGCCAGCTACGCGATCATCTCGCCAGTGGCTGGCGGTTGGCAGACGGCGAGGCAAGCCTTCTTGACGCACTCACTCAGGAGCATCCTCTACAACCGTTCAGTGCCCGTTATTTTTATCAAGGCGATCGGTTGTTCAGTTATGCCAGCGAATGGCGAGTGCTTCATGACGCCCAGGATCACACTCAGCTGCCTCAGCGATTGGCTCCCTATGTCCAGGAAGAACCCTTGGGGCTGGGCCAGTTGCAGGATTTTCTGCGCAATCCTGTCCGTCATTTTTTCAGCCAACGACTCAAGGTGTTTTTCGAGACCATCGAAGCTCCCCTGGCGGATGATGAGCCTTTCGTACTCGATTCGCTGCAGCGTTACAGTTTGAGTGACAGTCTGCTCGAAGCCGCTCTCATTCGTCTCGACCAACCGGATCTTGCATTGCAGGCGCATGCCAAGCGGCTTCAGAACAGCGGCCTGCTGCCGATGGCTGGTTTTGGTGAAAGCATGCAGCGTGAATTGATCGAGCCATTGCCTGACCTGCTCCAACGTTACCAACAGCTTCTGGCGTTGTGGCCGAATCCATTGACGAGCGCTGTACCTGTCACTCTGAAACTGCATGATGTCACGGTGGAAGGTTGGCTCAGTGGTCTGCATCAGAGATCTGATGGTGCAGTCTTGGCAATTACAGCCATCCCCAACAGCATCGGTTCCACCAAGACTCGAAAATGGCATCGCCTGATACGGCCTTGGGTGAACCATCTCGTTGCCTGCGCCAACGGCCTGTCGATGACGACTGCACTGGTTGCCAGTGATGACAGCTTGCTGTTGGCGCCTTTTGAAGAAGCCGTTTCGCAAAGACTGCTCGGTGATCTGCTGCAAGCCTGGCAGACAGGCATGCGTGAGCCGCTGCCGATCGCGGTGAAGACTGCTTTTGCCTGGCTCGGTCAGAGCGACCCCGGCAAAGCCGAAGCGGCTGCTCGTAAAGCCTACGAAGGCGACGGTCTGAATTTCGAAGGCGAGCGGCGAGAAAGCCCGGCCCTGGCTCGACAGTTCACTGATTTCGACGCGCTCATTGCGGACGAAACATTTCCCGATTGGTGCGATGCGCTCTATCGGCCATTGTTCGAAGCACCCTGGCGTTCACTGGCCGATGATGAGGCGCATTCATGAGCCGGCAACCTCCGTTGGCCCTGGCCTTCCCACTGCGTGGCAGTCAGTTGATCGAGGCGAGCGCCGGTACGGGCAAGACTTTCACCATATCGGCTTTGTACTTGCGCCTGGTATTGGGGCACGGCGGGGCGGCGGCCGGATTCGGTCGCGAACTGCTTCCCCCGCAGATCCTGGTGGTGACCTTTACTGACGCCGCCACCAAGGAGTTGCGTGATCGTATCCGTACGCGCCTGGCAGAGGCAGCGCGCTTTTTTCGCGACGAAATCCCTGCTCCGGACTCGTTGGTAACGGCGTTGCGTGACGAGTTCGACGAAGGGCAATGGCCTGCCTGTGCCAACCGGCTCGACATTGCCGCGCAATGGATGGACGAGGCGGCTGTTTCGACTATCCATGGCTGGTGCCAGCGAATGTTGCGCGAGCATGCTTTTGACAGTGGCAGCTTGTTTACCCAGACCCTGGAAACCGATCACAGCGAACTGCTCGGCGAGGTACTGCGCGATTACTGGCGGCTGTTCTGCTACTCGATGCAAGGCGAGGCATTGGATTGGGTACGCACTCATTGGGGGGGACCTGCGGCATTGTTGCCACGAGTAAAAGGTTTGTTTTCCAACGGGCGTGGCAACGATGGTGGGATTGAGCCCGCAGAGCTCATCGCCGCATCCCTGCAAGAGCGCAGCGCCGCCTTGCTTGATCTCAAGGCCCCGTGGCGTCAGTGGGCGGTGGAGTTGCTGGAGATATGCCAGCAGGGTGTTGCCAATAAAAGCGTCGACGGGCGCAAGATGCAGGCTCGTTATTTTGAACCGTGGTTCCAGAAGATAACGGCCTGGGTAGAAGATGAAAGCGTTGAGCTTTTGGACATCGGCACGGGGTTCACGCGGTTGACACCCGAGGGGATGGCCGAAGCCTGGAAGGGTGAAGTGCCCAGTCACCCCGGCCTGGACGCGATGTCGGGCCTCAAGGCCAGCCTGGACGCGTTGCCCACCCCAGATGCCGCCGTCTTGCAGCACGCCGCGCAATGGGTAGGGGAGCGCTTCGAGGCGGAAAAGCGTCGCCGAGCGGAAATGGGCTTCGACGATATGCTGTTGCGCCTGGATGCGGCTCTGCAGGCTGAAGGCGGGGAACGACTGGCGAGCGTGATTCGTGAGCAGTTTCCGGTCGCACTGATCGATGAGTTCCAGGACACCGACCCTGTCCAATACCGGATCTTCGAAAGTATCTATCGCATCAAGGACAACGACCCCGAAACAGGACTGTTCCTGATCGGCGATCCGAAACAGGCCATTTATGCCTTTCGGGGTGCCGACATCTATACCTACCTGCGCGCCCGGGAAGCCACTGCCGGCAGACTGCATACGCTGGGAACGAACTTCCGTTCCAGCCATGCCATGGTCGGCGCCGTGAACCATATTTTCCAGAGGGCGGAAACCCGTCCAAACGGGCGCGGGGCGTTCCTGTTCCGAGAGCCATCGGGTGAAAATCCGGTGCCCTTCCTCGCAGTGGGCTCCCAAGGACGAAAGGAATCCTTGCTGATCGCAGGGCAAGCCGTCCCCGCATTGAATATCTGGCACCTGGCCTCAGACCAACCGCTCTCTGGCGCGACGTATCGGCAACACATGGCCGCTGCCTGTGCCAGTGAGATCACGGCGCTGCTCAACGGCGGCCAGTCGGGGCGTGATGGGTTTGTCAGTGATGGGGAAACGTTGCGTGGGCTGCTGCCAGCGGATATTGCCATTCTGGTTCGCGATGGCAAGGAAGCGCAGGCCGTGCGCGGCGAATTGTCTGCACGAGGCGTACGTAGCGTCTACCTGTCCGACAAGGATTCGGTCTTTGCCGCGCAAGAAGCACGGGATTTGCTGACTTGGCTGAAGGCGTGCGCCGAGCCGGATGCCGAACGCTCACTGCGAGCGGCGCTGGCCAGTATCACGTTGAATTTGCCACTTACGGAGCTGGAGCGCCTGAACCAGGATGAGCTGGCCTGGGAAAGTCGCGTCATGCAGTTTCGTGGTTATCGGCAGGTTTGGCGTACTCAGGGTGTGCTGCCGATGTTGCGGCGCTTGCTGCACGATTTCAAATTGCCCCAGGCCTTGATGACGCGTGACGACGGGGAGCGGGTGCTGACCAACTTGCTGCATCTGTGCGAACTGTTGCAGCAGGCAGCCGTCGAGCTGGACGGCGAGCAGGCGCTGATTCGATACCTGTTCGAGCATCTGGCATTGAGCGGGCAGGCAGGGGAGGAACAGATCCTGCGCTTGGAAAGCGATGAGCAGTTGGTCAAGGTAGTGACGATCCATAAATCCAAGGGACTCGAATATCCGTTGGTCTTCTTGCCGTTCATTTGCTCCACGAAACCGGTGGACGGCAGCCGATTGCCTTTGCATTACCACGATGAAGCCCGCCAGGCGCAAATCAGTCTCACGCCTACCCCCGAATTGATCGCCAAGGCCGATGACGAGCGCTTGGCCGAAGACCTGCGCCTCCTGTATGTGGCGCTGACTCGCGCCCAGCATGCCTGCTGGCTGGGTGTCGCCGATCTCAAGCGTGGCAGCAACAGCCGCTCGATCCTGCACCTGTCGGCGCTGGGTTATCTGTTGGGCGGCGGCGCACCGTTGACGGAGTCGGTGGCGTTGCGGCAATGGCTGGAAGATTTGCAACAAGGCAGCCAAGCGGTGAACTGCCAGGATATGCCCCAGGCCAACGATGAACACTACCGGCCTGCTCAGAACGAAGCGGTGTTGCGCGCAACGTTGTCGCCGGTACGCAAAGCCAGCGAGAACTGGTGGATCGCTTCCTACAGCGCATTGCGCCTGGGTGAAACGCTTAGCGCGGGGGGGGACACCGCACCGGAAAACCCACAGGCGCAGAAACAATTCGATGATGAGCGTCTTGATCCGGATGCACCCAGGGAAGTGCTTGCTGTAGGCGGTGACATCCATCGCTTCCCACGCGGCCCAAACCCGGGCACGTTCCTGCACGGTCTTCTCGAATGGTCGGCCAGGGAAGGGTTTGTCACCACGCCGGCGGTTATCGAGGACGCTATCGCCCGACGCTGCAACCGCCGAGGCTGGAAAGGCTGGATCACCACGCTAGGCGACTGGTTGCAGCACCTGATTACAACGCCGTTGCCTGTTGGTGGCGGCCAGGCTCCGGTTTTGTTGAAGCAATTGACTCAGTTCCAGGTCGAAATGGAGTTCTGGTTCGCCAGCCATAAGGTCGACGTGCTCAAGCTTGACGAACAGGTCTGCCGATTCACCCATGGCGGCGTGGCTCGCATCGCGGCGGAGCCGGTGTTGCTCAACGGCATGTTCAAGGGTTTCATCGACTTGACCTTCGAACATGACGGTCGGTATTACGTGGCGGATTACAAGTCCAACTGGCTGGGGGCTGATGATACGGCCTACACCGTGCAGGCGATGGAGCAATCGATCCTGGATAATCGCTACGACTTGCAATATGTCCTGTACCTGCTGGCGCTGCATCGCCAGCTCAAGGCGCGCTTGCCCGACTATGATTACGACCGGCATGTTGGCGGAGCGCTGTATATATTCTTGCGGGGTACGCGCGCAGCCAGCAAGGGCGTGTATTTCACCAAGCCCCCGCGGGCGTTGATCGAACAACTCGATCGTATGTTCCAAGGGGCACCCGAACCCAAGGCCGAACCGGCGTGGGTACAGGGAGAACTGTTATGAGCCGTTCCTTTGCCGATCTGCTTCCCAAGCCTTCCGAAGACGAGAGCCTGGTAAACCTGGCGCCGCTGAGTCAGGCTAATGATCTGTTACTGCTGCTTACGCGCTGGGTGGAGCGCGGCTGGCTTCGGGCCCTGGACAAGGCATTCGTCGCGTTCCTCCATGAGCTGGAGCCCAACGATGACCCGCTGGTACTGCTCGCCGCGGCGCTGACCAGTCACCAACTGGGTCACGGGCACGTCTGCCTGGATCTGTTCGAGACACTCAGCGAGCCGGATTTTGCGTTGTCGCTTCCTCCCGAGGGCGATGTTCAGACAGGCGCAACGCTGTTGCCGTCGCAGATACTGCAAGCTCTGGACCCCGCCCATTGGTGCAAGGTCCTGGCATCCAGTCGCCTGGTCGCCTTGGCGGTCGACACGACTGAAGAGGCGCAGCAGCGGCCGTTGGTGCTGTCGGGCAAACGTCTTTATCTGCGCCGTTACTGGGCCTATGAACGGCGGATCGATGAAGCGTTGCGCCAACGGCTGGCCGAGCATGGCGCAGCGCCCGATGAGCTGCGCGAGCGCCTTGCGGGATTGTTCGGAGCGGCCAGCGCAACAGGCCCGATCGACTGGCAGAAACTGGCCTGCGCCCTGGCGACCCGCTGTGCCTTCAGCATCGTGACTGGCGGCCCGGGTACCGGCAAGACCACCACGGTCGTGCGCCTGCTTGCCTTGTTGCAGGCGCCGGCTGTCGAGGCAGGGAAGCCGCTGCGTATCCGCCTTGCCGCGCCCACCGGCAAGGCAGCGGCGCGCCTGACCGAGTCCATCAGTCAGCAGGTCCGGACGCTGGATGTGACCGAGGACGTACGCGAACGCATCCCCTGTGATGTCACTACTGTCCATCGTCTGCTGGGCAGCCGCCCCGGCACTCGGCATTTTCGTCATCATCGGGGCAATCGCTTGCCGCTGGATGTGCTGGTGGTTGATGAAGCGTCAATGATCGACCTGGAAATGATGGCGAATTTGCTGGATGCACTGCCGGCTCATGCACGGCTGGTACTGCTGGGGGACAAGGATCAGTTGGCGTCGGTCGAGGCGGGAGCGGTTCTGGGGGATCTATGTCGCGATGCCGAGGAGGGCTGGTATAACCCGCAGACCTTGACCTGGCTTGAGTCCGTCAGTGGCGAGAACCTCGCGGCCAGCGATCTGAAGCGGGACCTCCAGGGCACACACCCACTGGCCCAGCAGGTGGTCATGCTCAGGCATTCCCGGCGCTTTGGCGAAGGCAGCGGCATTGGGCAATTGGCCCGCAGCGTGAATCAGCAGCAGCCGGAGAAAGCCCGTCAGGTACTGCAGGGCGGTCAATATGCGGACCTGTTTTCCCTTGCGCTCAAAGGCGAGCATGACGAAGCACTGGAGCGTTTTCTGCTCGGTAGCCAAGCAGGTGGCCCACAAGGGTATCGGCATTACCTGAACCTGCTGCGGCAACGGCGTCCGGACATTTCTCGTCCCTTGGATGAAAGTTGCTGGGCGGATTGGGCGAGGGATGTCCTGTCGGCATTCGACGAGTTCCAGTTGCTCTGTGCCGTGCGCAAAGGCCCGTGGGGAGTCGAGGGGCTGAACCAGCGAATCACCGCAGCGTTGCTCAAGGCTCGTTTGATCGACAACGATCATCTCTGGTACGAGGGTCGTCCGGTACTGATGACTCGCAACGACTATGGGCTGGGGTTGATGAATGGCGATATCGGTATCGCCCTCAAGCTACCTGAGCGTGATGGGCCTGAGGCGGGAAGGCAGGTATTGAGAGTTGCCTTCCCCCGTAATGATGGTCAAGGTGGTGTGCGCTTTGTCCTGCCCAGTCGCCTGAATGACGTGGAAACGGTGTACGCCATGACGGTGCACAAATCCCAAGGCTCGGAGTTCATCCATACGGCGCTCATCCTTCCCGATGCGTTGAACCCCGTGTTGACCAAGGAGCTGGTATACACGGCGATTACCCGGGGCAAGCAATGGTTCAGCCTCATAGAACCGAGAACTGGGGTATTCGAGGAGGCCGTTCGCCGCAAGGTCAAGCGCCTGAGCGGGCTAATGTTGGAATGGGAGCACGGTGGCTGATTGATCAGTTGTCACGTCCGGTGCCTTGGTCGTGATTCTGCCTGTTTTTTGTCGGAAGGTGCCGTAGGGCACTGTCTCGCTGGCTTTTTGACACTGTGTTATCGTTTCGGCTCTTAACTTAATCAGAGATCATCCAGGATGGTGGCAGTTCGGGGGGCAGCGTGCAGCAAGGACTGGAAGCCTCATATGCTTGCCGGCTTCCTGTGGGTGCTGTCATTTGCGGTGGTCGCTCAAGAACAGGCGACCTCCGACCGAGCCGACCAGCGAGCCGAAGCGGTCACCCAGGTGGTGCTGGGTATCCTCAGCTATGCCCGTTGGCCTGTGGAGCCGACACAACTGCAGCTCTGCATCGTCGGTCCGACTCAATACACCGATGTGCTTGTCAAAGGTACGACCCAGGCCACGGGGCGACCGGTGGCCGTGCAACGGGTGCTGGCAGATCATCCTGGCATCGCCGATGACTGCAACGCGGTCTACATTGGCAGGCTGACCAACGATGAACGCTCACGCCTGTTCACTTCATTGATCGGCAAACCTGTGTTGAGCATCAGCGAAGGGGGCGATCAATGCACCGTGGGCAGTCTGTTCTGCTTGCGGGTAGGCGATGAACAAGTGTCGTTCGAGGTCAACCTTGATTCGGTGGCGCGCAGTGGCGTGCGAATCCATCCGAGCGTTCTCCAGCTATCACGTCGCAGGCCGGCTGCCCCATGAGTTCGTCAAAACCACGAATTCGTCCCACGTTGGGGTCGGTCATCGGTCGCGGTCATTTGATCGTCGCGCTGGTGGCGATCACTATGGCCAGTGTTTCCCTGACATTGCTGGGCGTGCTTGCCTTGCGTGTCTATGCCGATCACAACCTGCACCTCATCGCCCGCTCGATCAACTACACCGTTGAAGCCGCCGTGGTCTTTGATGACGCGGCCGCCGCCACTGAAGCGCTGGCGTTGATAGCTGCCACCGAAGAAGTCGCCGATGCACAGATATTCAATGAGCACGGTCGCCTTCTGGCTCACTGGCAGCGACCCGACACCGGTCTCTTGTCGGGTCTGGAATTGCATATCGCGAAGGCATTCCTGGAAAAACCGATCAGCCTCCCTATCGTCCACCAAGGGCAGAACATCGGCAGGATCTTGCTGGCGGGACATGGCGGAAGCCTGTTGCGCTTTTTGCTCAGTGGCTTGGTAGGCATTGTTTTATGCACGGCGATAAGCGCCTGGGTCGCGCTGTATCTGGCGAGACTCCAGTTGCGTTCGATTACCGGGCCGTTGCGCAGCCTGGCTGAAGTGGCTCACGCCGCGCGCTGCGAGCGCGCACTGGATCGCCGCGTGCCGCCGGCCGACATCGCGGAACTGGACAACCTGGGCAACGACTTCAACGCTTTGCTTGACGAACTGCAGTCCTGGCAGACCCACCTGCAAAGTGAAAACGAAACCTTGGCTCACCAGGCCAGCCACGACAGCTTGACCGGGTTACCGAACCGGGCGTTTTTCGAAGGTCGATTGATCCGCGCGCTGCGCAACGCCAGCAAGCTCGACGAGCAGGTGGCCGTCCTGTACTTGGACAGCGACCGCTTCAAGGGCATCAATGACAACTTCGGTCACGCTGCTGGCGACGCGGTGTTGACTGCCGTGGCGACCCGGGTCCGCGCTCAGTTACGAGAAAATGACTTGGTCGCGCGCCTGGGGGGCGATGAGTTTGCCGTGCTGCTGACGCCCCTGCACAAGGTCGAGGATGCCGAGCGAATCGCTGAGAAAATCATTGCCAGCATGGACATGCCGATTCAGTTGCCCGGCAATGCCTCGGTCTTGACGTCCCTCAGTGTCGGTATCGCGGTTTTCCCTGAACATGGCGCCACGCCGGGCGCCTTGCTGAGTGCCGCCGATGCGGCGATGTACCAGGCCAAACGCCTCGCCCGAGGCGGCCAACACACGGCAGGGTCGGAGCACCCGGTCGCGGATCTTCAAACCAGGAGCTGATTGCATGCTTTCAAATGCTCGTTTCCCCCTGCTGCGATTCGCAGCATTTTTATTGCTTGCCGTTTTCACCCTCTCGGGATGCCAGACAGCGCCGCAGAAGGGACTGACCCCAGCGCAAATTGCCGTGCTCAAGGAGCAGGGCTTCAAGCTGACGGAAGAGGGCTGGGCCTTTGGTCTCTCTGGCAAAGTGCTGTTTGGCAGCGATGTGGAAAGCCTCAACCCGGCCAGTACCGAAATTGTCGAGCGGATCGGCAAGGCACTGCTGGGCGCGGGTATCGAGCGAGTACGTGTCGACGGCCATACCGACGCGTCAGGCTCCCAAGCCTATAACGAACAACTGTCGATACGCCGGGCCAACAGCGTTGGCAAAGTCCTGACAGGCGTGGGCATGCGAGAAGAAAACGTCCAGCTGCGCGGCCTTGGCAGCAGCCAACCCGTCGCGTCGAACGACACGGCCAATGGCCGCACCGAGAACCGCCGTGTCGCCATCGTGGTCATTGCCGACTAATCGGCAAACACCATCTCCCGGCTGTCGCCCATCAGCAACAGCCGGTTCTGTTCAGTCACCTCGCGAATGTAATCCCACAACAACGTAATCCGCTTGAGCTTCCTCAAGTCCTCCCGGCAGTACATCCAGAACTGCCGGGTGACCGTGATTTCCTCTGGCAGCACCGGCAACAGGCGTGGGTCCTGGGCCGCCAGGAAACACGGCAGGATCGCCAGCGAGCGGCCTTGCTGCGCCGCGACGAATTGTGCGATCACGCTCGTGCTGCGCAGGTGGGCATGCGCGCCGGGCAACACGTTTGCCAGGTACAGCAGCTCGGAACTGAATGCCAAATCGTCCACGTAGCTGATGAACGAATGCTTGCCCAGGTCTGCCGGACGATGAATGGGCGGGTGGTTGTCCAGGTATGGCTGGGTGGCGTAGAGCTGCAGGCGGTAGTCGCACAGCTTGCAGCATACGTAGGGGCCGTGTTCCGGGCGTTCGAGGGCGATGACGATGTCGGCTTCGCGCTTGGAGAGGCTGATGAAGTGCGGCAGTGGCAGGATGTCCACCGAAATGGCCGGGTAGGCGTCGACGAAATGGCTCAGTTGCGGTGTGATGAAAAAACTGCCGAAACCTTCCGTGCAGCCCATGCGCACATGGCCCGACAGCGCGACGCCAGAGCCTGAGACCTGTTCGCAAGCCATGTGCAGCGTGCTTTCGATCGATTCGGCGTAACCCAGCAATCGCTGGCCTTCGGCCGTCAGGACAAATCCGTTGGTCCGGGATTTCTCGAACAGCAGCGTACCCAGTGAAGCTTCCAGCGAGCTGATGCGTCGAGACACGGTGGTGTAGTCGACCGCCAAGCGCTTGGCGGCCGTACTGGCCTTGCGGGTACGGGCCACTTCGAGGAAAAACTTGAGGTCATCCCAATTCAGCGACCCCAGGGAGGTGATGTTTTTTTGCATGATGGACCGGACTTTATGTGCGTTCTTATTAGAAGTTTGCACATCTATACTCCAAAAACCGTCTTATCACCAAGGTGTCCGTTCACCTTGGCCGTTGCTGAACCAGCGCTCTCTTATAAGAACAATCCCGGAGGCCAGCATGAACGTTTCCCTTACGCCCAGCGACACTGCCCTGCAAACCGTCAGACTGTTGATCGATGGCGAGTGGGTTGAGTCCCAATCCAACGAATGGCATGACATCGTCAACCCGGCCACCCAGCAGGTATTGGCGAAGGTTCCGTTCGCCACGGCCTCGGAAGTCGATGTCGCCATCGCCGCTGCCCAGCGTGCTTTCCAGACCTGGAAACTGACGCCCATCGGTGCGCGGATGCGCATCATGCTCAAGCTCCAGGCATTGATTCGCGAGCATTCCAAGCGCATCGCCGCGGTGCTCAGCGCTGAACAAGGCAAGACCATCGCCGACGCCGAGGGCGATATTTTCCGTGGCCTGGAAGTGGTCGAGCACGCCTGTTCCATCGGCACCCTGCAGATGGGCGAGTTTGCCGAAAACGTCGCCGGGGGCGTGGATACCTACACGCTGCGCCAGCCGATAGGTGTGTGCGCGGGCATCACGCCGTTCAACTTTCCGGCGATGATTCCGCTGTGGATGTTCCCGATGGCCATTGCCTGCGGCAACACCTTTGTGCTCAAGCCTTCGGAGCAGGATCCGCTGTCGACCATGCTTCTGGTAGAACTGGCCATCGAGGCCGGCGTACCGGCCGGTGTGCTCAACGTGGTGCACGGCGGCAAGGACGTGGTGGATGCGCTCTGCACCCACAAGGACATCAAGGCAGTCTCCTTTGTTGGCTCGACGGCGGTCGGTACCCATGTCTACGACTTGGCGGGCCGCCACGGCAAGCGCGTGCAATCGATGATGGGCGCCAAGAACCACGCGGTGGTATTGCCCGACGCCAATCGTGAACAGACCCTAAATGCTTTGGTTGGTGCCGGCTTCGGCGCGGCGGGCCAGCGTTGCATGGCCACCTCCGTGGTGGTGATGGTGGGCGCGGCCAAGCAATGGTTGCCGGAGCTCAAGGCCCTGGCACAGAAACTCAAGGTCAACGCCGGCAGCGAGCCAGGTACGGACGTTGGGCCGGTGATTTCCAAGCGGGCCAAGGCGCGCATCCTTGAGCTGATCGAAAGTGGCGTGCAGCAAGGCGCGAAACTGGAGCTCGATGGCCGTGACATCAGTGTGCCGGGCTTCGAGCAGGGAAATTTTGTCGGCCCGACCCTGTTTTCCGGCGTTACCACCGACATGCGCATCTATACCGAAGAAATCTTCGGCCCGGTGCTGGTGGTGCTGGAAGTCGACACGCTGGATCAGGCGATTGCCCTGGTCAACGCCAACCCATTCGGCAACGGCACCGGCCTGTTCACCCAGAGCGGTGCGGCGGCGCGTAAATTCCAGAGCGAAATCGACGTCGGACAGGTGGGTATCAACATT
This sequence comes from Pseudomonas agronomica, assembly GCF_025917275.1. GTDB lineage: Bacteria > Pseudomonadota > Gammaproteobacteria > Pseudomonadales > Pseudomonadaceae > Aquipseudomonas > Aquipseudomonas agronomica. Next base: position 14,252 of record NZ_JAOSHO010000091.1, read on the forward strand.
CCGATCCCGGTGCCGGTACCGTTCTTCAGCTTCACCGGTTCCCGTGGTTCGAAACTCGGCGACCTCGGCCCTTATGGCAAGCAAGTGGTGCAGTTCTACACTCAGACCAAGACCGTGACCGCACGCTGGTTCGACGACGACAGCGTCAACGACGGTGTGAACACCACCATTAATTTGCGTTAAGGAGCCGGACATGAACATCGCATTTATCGGCCTGGGCAACATGGGTGCACCCATGGCGCGCAACCTGCTCAAGGCCGGCCATTCGCTGAATCTGTTCGACTTGAACCAGACGGTGCTGGCTGAACTGGCGGCGTTGGGTGGCACGATCAGTGAATCACCCCGTGATGCGGCCCAGGGCGCGGCGCTGGTGATCACCATGCTGCCGGCCGCTGCCCATGTGCGCAGCGTCTGGCTGGGTGAAGACGGTGTGCTCGCCGGTATCGCCGCCGGTAC
>NZ_JAOSHO010000910.1 GCF_025917275.1 Pseudomonas agronomica
GCAGGCTTCGCCAGCTCCTACTTCACCCAGCGGGAGCAAGCTCCCTCGCCACAAAAGCGTTGCATAGCCCTTCAGTACTTCACCAGATCGGCACGCTATACGTCACCAGAAACCGCGTCTGGTTCTCATCGCGAAACGCCGCCGTGCCCGGGAAATCGTTGCGATAGATCGACTTGCGCGCCAGCAGGCCGACGTTCTTCAGCGGACCGCTCTGGATCACATAGCCCAACTCCATCTGGAACTCTCGCTCCTTGCGATCTTCGGCGTTGAGGGCCGCCAATTCGATATGATCGCCACGCACGTAGCGCAACCGGGTTCGCAGGCCTGGCACGCCGACGGCGGCGAAGTCGTAGTCGTGGATCGCTTGCCAGGTACGCTCCTTGGCGTTGAGAAAGTCCGAACTCATGGTCATTTCGCTCAAGCCCATCAGCTCGGTGCCAGACACGTACGGCGTTGCGGTATCACCGCTGGCATGCATGTACCCCAGGCTGACGCGATGGCCGCCGAGGCGATAACCCACCAGCGCCGAGACGTTGCGGTTATCCACTTTGCCGGCCTTGGCGGCGCCGTCTTCATCGCTGAAGAAACTGCGCAAGTCGGTGGTCAGCACACCGTCGCCCAACGGCAGGTTATGCAATAAAGCGAAGGTGTTCTGTTGGTACAGGTCAGCCACCTCGGCGTGGTAGATGCGCAGGCTTAGGTCTTTGTTGACCTGGTAGTCGCCCCCGACATACGCCATATGGGACGTTGTCGCCGCGCCATTGAAACGGCGATTGGGCGAGGCGATGGTCATGGGTTGGTAATCGGAGGAGTCGCGCCGGGCGATGCGGTCGATGTAGCCGGTGTTCAGTGTCAGGCCATCGAAGTCCTTGGAACTGAGGGTCGTCCCGCGAAACGTCTGCGGCAGCAACCGTGAGGGGCTGGCGAAAGCGAACGGCAAAAAGATCGACACGTCGCCGG
>NZ_JAOSHO010000911.1 GCF_025917275.1 Pseudomonas agronomica
GCTGCGCCAGTGCCGCTTGCAGTTGATGCTGGAAGTCGGCTTTGCTGGCTGCGGTGAAGAACGCCATCTGTGGTACTCCGCTTGGGCTTGTTATTGATGGTAGCGTCGCGTGCAACCCCTTTCGGGGGCCGTCGGCCATCCCGTTCCTGATTCTCGGGCAGAGGAAACAGGATGACAGGTGGGTGAAGCTGGACGAGACCCGCAGGTCACATCCTTTTTGCAGGTAATTTCAAAGTAATGACCACCTGCAAAAAACACTCCGCGATGCCCTTTGCAGGTGCACATCCGTTGCGCAGCTTAACGAGTGCGACAAGCTGCCTGCTTGCAGCGCTGCGACATATTCGGTCATCGGCTAGCGTTATAGCCATCGTGCACCGAACAACCCTAGCAGTCCCAGGGCCAAACGGCACCCTGCGGTGGTAATCCAGCAGAAAATCGTCGAGGCTGGCAGAATCGCGTTTTTGCCCGTGCAAGGCTCATCGGAGCCAGGAAACCTCCCATGCAAATGACCACTGCCCTGCTGATCGCCAACCCCTGCGACGAAGAAGAAGACAACATGGCCATGCTCTGTTGCCACAACGCCCAGGGCGAAATGTTCCTGATGAGCCGCTACCCGGACGAAGACGAACTGGAAATCACCCTCGACGGCGAGCCTTCGACGCTGGAAGGCGTCAAGGTCACGCTCGGCCCGACCCGGCTGAAAATCGAAATCGCCGCCGCGGATGCCGATGCGCTCAATGGCGATGATGTGCTGGAAATCACCTACGACCCCAAGGTGACGGACATGGTCGAACTGGAGCTGACCTTGCAGAACATCCTCAAGGGCACGGGAACCTTCATAAGCCAGCTCTGACTCCAAAGGCGGCCGCTGCCCGGTGGCGAGGAAGCTTGCTCCCGCTCGACCGTAGGAGCTGCCGAGCGAAGCGAGGCTGCGATCTTTCCCAGCCACTTAAGTC
>NZ_JAOSHO010000912.1 GCF_025917275.1 Pseudomonas agronomica
CCGTAGGAGCTGCCGAGCGAAGCGAGGCTGCGATCTTTTGATCTTTCCCTTGAGATTCAACTGTCAGGGGAAAGATCGCAGCCTCGCTTCGCTCGGCAGCTCCTACAGTGGGGCAGCGCCTTTACTGTTCCTTGCGAACCCAGCGCTCACGCCGCCATATTTGCTGCTCGGACTTGGTCTGGAAAGTCCACGCCACAAAACGGCTCTGCTTCTGCCCCTGCGACATCTCCACCACCTGGCTCTCCAGCGCGCCAGCCTTTTTCAGCGCGGTTTCGATGGCCGGCAGGTTCGAGGCTTTCGATACCAACGTGCTGAACCACAATACTTTGTGTTGGAAGTTCGCACTTTCGGCAATCAGCTGCGTCACAAAACGCGCTTCACCGCCCTCACACCATAGTTCTGCCGATTGCCCGCCAAAGTTCAGCACCGGCAGCTTGCGTTTCGGGTCAGCCTTGCCCAGGGCGCGCCACTTGCGCTCGCTGCCCTTGGTCGCTTCTTCCATCGAGGCGTGGAACGGCGGGTTGCACATGGTCAGGTCGAAGCGCTCGCCCGGTTCCAGCAGGCCAATGAGGATGTGCTTGCGGTTTTCCTGCTGGCGCAGCTGGATGACTTTGCTCAAGTCGTTGGATTGAACGATGGCCCTGGCGGCGGCGACCGCTGTCGGGTCGATCTCGGAGCCGAGGAAGTGCCAACGGTATTCGCTGTTGCCAATCAGCGGGTACACGCAATTGGCGCCCATGCCGATGTCCAGCACATTGACGATCGCACCACGCGGCACCTTGCCGTCGTTCATGCTCGCCAGCAGGTCAGCGAGAAAGTGCACGTAATCGGCGCGGCCTGGAACCGGAGGGCAGAGGTAATCCGCCGGGATGTCCCAGTGCTGGATGCCATAGAACGCTTTGAGCAATGCCCGGTTGAACACTCGCACCGCGTCGGGGCTGGCGAAGT
>NZ_JAOSHO010000913.1 GCF_025917275.1 Pseudomonas agronomica
CGGCAGCTCCTACAGGCTCCTACACGCTCCTACATCGCTCCTGCGCAGCTCCAGGCGCTGTTACTGCACCTTTGCCAAATCGCCTTTCAACGCGACGCCGGCCATGATTGCCCCTGCGTGGCATTCGTAGGTGGTGGGGTCCTTGCGTTCGTTGCTCTTATAGAAGCTGACGATGTTGGTGACGGCGTTGGCGCCGGCGTTCTTGGCGGCTTGGTGCAGGCTGATCAGTGCCGATTGCAGCACCCATTCACAGGCCACTTCGTCGGACTTGTTGAAGGCGTTGGTTTTCTTGTTGGTTACCGCGCCCGGGCTGACCACGGTGACGTTGCCGGCCGGTTTGTTGCCGGCCAGGTAGAACTTCACGCTGCCGTCGATCTTGCCGGTGCGGACGGCTTCGGCGACGACTTTGTCGAACGGCAGGTACAGCGCGGTATCACGGGCCTGGCTGAGGCTTGGCAGGGTGCCGAGCAACAGGGCGGCGGTCACGGCGATTTTCTTCAACGGCATCATGGTCTCCTTGACCAGGGGATTAACGGGAATCAATGCCAGCGGCGGAAGATCAGCGAGGTGTTGACCCCACCGAAGGCAAAGTTGTTGTTCATCACGTACTCATTGCTCATCGCGCGGAACTCGCTGCGCAGGTAATCGAGTTTTCCGCATTCGGGGTCGACCTCATCGAGGTTGCAGGTGTGCACGTAGAGGTCGCGGTTCAGCATTTCGATGCTGAACCAGGACTCCAGCGCACCGCAGGCGCCGAGGGTGTGGCCGAGGAAGCTTTTCTGCGAGCTGATGGGCATGTGCTCGCCGAACAGGCTGCTGGTGGCCAGGGTCTCGGCGACGTCGCCCTGTTCGGTGGCCGTGCCGTGGCCATTGACGTAGCCGATGGCGGACGGTTCGAGGCCGGCATCTTCCAGGGCCAGTTCCATGGCGCGGCGCATGGTGCTC
>NZ_JAOSHO010000914.1 GCF_025917275.1 Pseudomonas agronomica
ATCGCGAGCAAGCTCGCTCCCACAAGGACCTGCGCTCGACCCGGCGGATGCCCTATGGCTTACTATCCTTCTCCAACGCCCGGACGATCACCGGCATCACACTGAAAATCGCCAACGCCAACACCGTGCTGAGCACCGCCGTCGCCTCCCGACCGAGCCCGGCGGCGACGCCGATGGCCGCGGTCATCCACAGGCCGGCAGCGGTGGTCAGCCCCTTGACGTGGCTCACGTCGCCCCCGGTGTTCTTCAAGATAGTACCAGCGCCAAGGAAACCGATGCCGGCCACCACCCCTTGTATCACCCGACTCATCGCATCGGCCTGGGAGCCGGACATCTGCGGCACCAGCACGAACAGCGCGGCGCCCAGCGCCACCAGCATATGGGTGCGCACACCGGCGGCCTTGCCCTTGTGCTCACGCTCAAAACCCAGGATGCCCCCCAATAGTGCAGCCATCACCAGGCGTACCGTCACCCGGGTCATTTGCTGGGCATCGGTGATATCGGCGAACTCCGCCTGCAGGGTCACCCAGACTTCATGCCACCACGCTTCCATGGACCGTCCTCTCTTCGCTCGATAAACGATGGACCGCAAGCGATGCGAGACGTGCGACCGCTGATCAGCCACGAAGAACCCTGCCGATCCAGTAACGCCTAACGTTCAGGCATACAGGAAGGAGCAGTACCATGACTGTACGTATCGACGACAACCGGACCTGCCATTTCGACACCCCCAACGGTTCGGAACAGCGACCGGCCAGCGAATTGACCATCATCACCGACCCGGACAAAGCCATGTCGGCCGTGGAGCTCAATGGCGGGCGGGTTTATCTGACTGAAGCGGAGGTCGATGCCCTGACCGTGGCTGGGGCGGTTGATGGGCGGCAGAATTTGAAGGCTACGGATGGGGGGTCGGTTATCTGACCTGGATATGTGTTTTGTGTGA
>NZ_JAOSHO010000915.1 GCF_025917275.1 Pseudomonas agronomica
TCTTTCGCTTGAGATTCAAGTGCCTGGGGAAAGATCGCAGCCTCGCTTCGCTCGGCAGCTCCTACAGCGCGAGCAAGCTGCCCCGCCACAAGTCCTCCTGGTCAAATGTGCAGCTCCACCTCCCCCAAATGCCCACCATGGGGCCCGAAACTGTGCTCGATCATCTGCCGCGTCCCATCGGCATGAACGATCAGCGCCGTACTCGCCCGCGTTCCGTAGGCGGGGCTGGCGATGAACACACTCGACAGCAGCATCTCCGTCGCCAATCCCACGCCCGTGTCCGGCAGTTCAGCCACTGGCGCAGGTTGCGGGTCATTCAATAACGCCAGCAAAGCCTGGGGCTGCGGATCGTCCAGCACTTCGCTCAATGCCGTACGAGCCTTGAGCAACTTTGGCCAGGGCGTGTTCAGCCCGGCGTTGGACACGCCGTAGACCCCTTCGGCCAACTGTTGCGGCCGGGTATCGCGGGAGTTGTAGTGCCAGAGCGCCGTACCGTCGCCAAGCAGCAGGTTGAAGCCACCGTACTCGCCGGCACGTGGCACCACTTCGCTTAGGTAATCAGTAATCGACAGAGTCCCGGTCAGGAACCGCGCCACCAGCTCGCCGCGGGACTTGAAGGCCGGCAACTGGCCCGGGTCGCGAATGTTTGTCAGGGCCGCGAAGCGTCCGTCTGCGCCCACACCCAGCCAGGTGCCACCAGCCTCCAGGTCACGGCCGGCGTGGACATGGGGCGCGTCAGGCCACTGGGCCAAGGGCAGGGTCGGCCGGGCGTAGAACTCGTCGCGGTTGGCCGCCACGATCAGCGGCTGGGCGTGGCCAGGGCGCCAGGCAAATACGATCAGGCACATCAGGTTGTCCTGTTTATGAATGAAGCTGAACGACACTGCTTTGTGGCGAGGGGATTTATCCCCTTTGGGCTCTGTAGGAGCTGGCGAAGCCT
>NZ_JAOSHO010000916.1 GCF_025917275.1 Pseudomonas agronomica
TCGCTCCCACAGGTTATTTATGTTCATCCATGGAACCTGCCGCTGAAATCACCCGTCGGGCGCAACGCCCGGGCGTAGCAGAACAGGAACAGGTTTCGCACCAACTCCTTGAGCACCAGCGGTTCGCTGGAGTTGAGGCTGTTGAGGTCCAGGTCTCCCTGGTCCTGTAGCTCGTTCAAGGCTTCTTCTTCAAGTACCGCGCAGACTTCCCCGGTTTCCCGATGCAGGATCCTCAGGTAGGGATGTGGGCGGTCCAGCCAGGCATCGATCAAATAAGTCATGGTTCTCATCTCCTTGATGGGTTTGATGAGAATAATTCCTATTCGCTAAATAGCAAGTCTCTATTGGCGCAGCGATTGTTTTTCTGACGATGGGTCGTGATCGCTCGGATTGGCACGCAATGGCCGAACTTGCGCAAGACGGGGCTGAAGCGGGAAGGGCGGGGCGCCATCCCACGCGGGGCGCGGGATGGGGATACAGCAAGATCAGACTTTTCTGACGAACTCGGATTTCAGCTTCATCGGGCCGATGCCGTCGATCTTGCAGTCGATGTCGTGGTCGCCATCGCACAGGCGAATGTTCTTCACCTTGGTGCCGACCTTGACCACCAGCGACGTGCCCTTGACCTTGAGGTCCTTGATCACGGTGATGGTGTCGCCGTCCTGCAGGACGTTGCCGACCGAATCTTTCTTCACGGTGTCGTCGGAAGGCGCTTCAGCTTCGCCACTGGCGGACCACTCGTGGGCGCACTCCGGGCAGACCAGCTGGGTGCCGTCTTCGTAGGTGTATTCGGAATTGCATTTAGGGCAGGGAGGCAACGTGCTCACTAGGGTTCCTTGAGTATCAGGAGGGCAAAAGGGCGCACATTGTATAGGGTTTTGTCGCAAGGAGGGTGATACGGGGGGGCTTTGTGGCGAGGGAGCTTGCTCCC
>NZ_JAOSHO010000917.1 GCF_025917275.1 Pseudomonas agronomica
TTGGGTTCATGGAGGCCACAGGGCCGAGGTCAGGTCTTCTTGACCCTGAACCACGCCGCATACAGCGCCGGCAGGAACAGCAGCGTCAACGCTGTCGCCACAATCAGCCCCCCCATGATCGCCACCGCCATCGGGCCGAAGAACAGGCTGCGCGACAATGGGATCATCGCCAGCACCGCTGCCAGCGCGGTGAGCACGATCGGGCGGAACCGTCGCACCGTCGCTTCGATGATCGCCTGCCACGGCGCAAGCCCGGCCTTGATGTCCTGTTCGATCTGGTCCACCAGAATCACCGAGTTGCGCATGATCATGCCGGACAACGCGATAGTCCCGAGCATGGCGACGAAACCGAACGGCTGGCGGAACACCAACAGGAACAATGTGACACCGATCAACCCCAGCGGTGCGGTGAGGAAGACCATGGCCGAGCGAGAGAAGCTGCGCAGTTGCAGCATCAGCAACGTCAGCACCACCACGATGAACAGCGGCACACCGGCGTTCACCGATTTCTGGCCACGGGCCGAATCCTCTACCGTGCCACCGACTTCAAGCAAATAGCCATCAGGCAGCTCCGCGCGAATCGGGTCCAGGGTCGGGAAGATCTGCTGCACCAGGGTCGCCGGCTGTTCCTTGCCGTAGATGTCGGCCCGAACGGTCACGCTTGGCAGGCGGTTGCGGTGCCAGATCACGCCTTCTTCGAAGCCATACTCCAGTGTTGCGATCTGCGACAGCGCAACGCTCGCACCGTTGTCGGTGGGCACCGCCAGGCTTGGCAGCAGCGAAAGCTCGGTGCGCTCGTGCACGGTGCCGCGCAGCAGGATCTCGATCAGCTCGTTGTCTTCCCGGTATTGGCTGACGCTGGATCCTGTGAGGGAACTCTGCAGGAAGCTCGACAGATTGGCGGTGGTCACCCCCAAGGCCCGGGCGCGG
>NZ_JAOSHO010000918.1 GCF_025917275.1 Pseudomonas agronomica
CTGTGGGAGCGAGCTTGCTCGCGATGGGGCTCTCAGGCTTGCTCATCATCATTTCATTGAGCTGAGTCAATTAAGCACCCCCTGACTCATTGAGCTGAGTCAAAAGACCGGACCAGACGGCTTCGTACCATGGGACATCAATTTTCGATGCCTTCTGGAGCCCTCAATGAACAAGTCCTTGCTCAGCGCTTCCCTTATCGCGCTCGCCCTCGCCGCCCCGCTCGCCCAGGCCCACACAGCCGGCGACATCATCGTTCGCGCCGGTGCGATCACCGTCAACCCGGACGCCGATAGCTCCAGCGTCAAGGTCGACCGTGGCCCGCTGGCCGGCGCCGACCTGGGTGGCAAGGCGACCATGAGCAGCGACACGCAACTGGGCCTGAACTTCGCCTACATGCTCACCAACAATTGGGGAATCGAACTGTTGGCGGCCTCGCCGTTCGAGCATGACGTGAAACTCAAGGGCACCGCCCTGGGCGCGGCCAATGGCAAGCTCGGCACCCTCAAGCACCTGCCGCCGACCTTGAGCCTGGTCTACTACCCGCTCGACGCCAAATCCGCCTTCCAGCCTTATGTCGGTGCGGGCATCAACTACACTTGGATCTATGACGAGCACGTCGGCAGCGAAGCCAGCGCCAACGGCTTCAGCAACTTTCGCGCGAAAAACAGCTGGGGCATGGCCTGGCAAATCGGTGCGGACTACATGCTGACCGACAACATCATGATCAACGGCCAGATCCGCTACATCGACATCGACACCACCGCGTATGTCGACAACAACGCCGTGGCCGGTGGCACCCGGGCCAAGGTGGACGTTGATGTGGATCCGTTCGTCTACATGGTGGGGTTGGGTTACAAGTTCTGAGCCCCACACGACATTGAGATGCCTACACACCCTGTGGCGAGGGAGCTTGC
>NZ_JAOSHO010000919.1 GCF_025917275.1 Pseudomonas agronomica
TAACCAGGACATCGTGGTCGAGGTGGATGAAAGCCATTCGGTGGGCCACGACCGCAACAAGAGCATCGGCCACGACGAAACCGTGACCATCGGCAACAACCGCCTGCGCATCGTCAAACAGGAAGACATCCTCTCGGTGGGCCAGCGCAAGACCGACAGCATCAGCCAGAGCTACGTCATCGAAGTGGGCGAGAACCTGCGTCTTGTCTGCGGCGAAAGCATCCTGGAGCTCAATGCCAGCGGCCAGATCAACCTGACCGGCGTGCAGATCAGCTTCTACGCCAGCGGCGACGCCGAGTTCAACACCGGCGGCGTCCTGCACCTGAACAACGGCGGCGGCCCTGGCGCCACACCGGACGGCCAGGGTGTCAAGGCCAGCATCGACGCCAACGTCGCCGCCGCGTTCCCGGCGCCCAAGGGCTAACTTCGAGAATCCAGCACCATGACTTACCGCCTCAACGAATTCCAGCTCCAACTGCCGCCCAGCGAGTTGCTCGACGCCTCGATCAACATCCTCAAGTTTCCCGAACTGGGCACGTCCCTGATCGTCAGCCGAAGCCTGCTGGCCGAGGGCGAAACCCTGCAAAGCAACCTCGACGACCAGCTCAAGCGCCTGGAAAAACAAGTCCAGGACCTGCGCTGCCAACCGGGCGCCACCCTGCGCGTGGGCGCGAACCAGGAAGTCGAAGCCATCGAATTGCGCAGCCAGTTCAACAAGGGCAACGAGAAGGTTTTCCAGTACCAGTTGGCGCTGGTACTGCCCGGCACGCGCAAGATGCTTGCCTTGAGCTATGTGAAAGCCGAGAAGCTGGGCGACGCCGAGGCGGCGCATTGGGCGACGATCAAGGGGTCGTTGGTGTTTGATGGTCCGGCTTGATGAGCTCCCTGCATGCCTGACGCACCCTGAGTC
>NZ_JAOSHO010000092.1 GCF_025917275.1 Pseudomonas agronomica
CAGCGTCCACTGCACGCCGAAGTCCCGCCCTTCGGCGTCCTTGAGATTCGCGGTGACGTACCACCATTCGATGCGGAAACCTTCATGGACGCCGTGATCGGCTGGAAAGCTGAACACGCGCCCGGGCACCACGGGCGTGAACGCAACGGTGTGGGTGCCGAGACCGGCAAAACCCTTTTCCGGCGGCGTCGAGTCATCACAACCGGCAAGCAATGCAACGAGCATGAGGCCGACTCTAATCTTCATGGGCAAACGTCCTCAGCAAATCCGTCGGCTGCGTGCGGTACAGCGCGTACAGCGGCCAAGCCGACGCCAGCAGCGTGGCGAGCATCGCCAAGGCCAGCAGTTGCGCCAATTGCAACGGAAAGACCCGCAACGGCAGGCGCCAGCCAAAGGCCTGCACGTTGATCACCGCATCCAGGCACCAGGCCAGGGCAATGCCCAGCGGCACCGCCAGCAACAGGGTCAGCAGCGCCAGCAGCCAGGTCTGGCCAAGGTTGAGCAGCATCAATTGCCGTCGCGTGACGCCCAGTGCCCACAGCGGCGCCAATTGCCCGAGGCGGCTCTGGCTCTGGGTCAAGAGGCTGATGAACAGCGCCACCCCGGCCACGCCGAGGGTCAGGCTGTTGAGCGCGGCGGTGGCGGCAAAGGTACGCTCGAACACCTGGGTCGACCAGCCTTTGAGCCGGGCCTGATCGACGATGCGGCTGTCGTCGAGGTTGAACCGGTCCTGCAACGCCGCCAGCAAGGATGGGATCTTCGACGGTTCGATGCGCAGGTTGAAACGATACGGTGTGAGCTGCGGCCAATGCGCCAGCAGGTGTTTCGCGTTGATCAACACGTGGCCCTTGGGGTTGCCGTAGTCGGCGTAGATTCCGATGATGCGCGGCGTCCACGGGCCTTGTGGGGTCGGGAGGGTCAATTGATCACCGATGCGAACGTTCAAGCGCCGGGCCAGTTGTTCGCTGAGCATCAGCGTGTCCGCGCCGGCCAGTTGCGCCCACGCCTGGTCGCCGGTCGACTCCAGCAACGGCCAGTGCTGGCGATAGGAAGCATGGTCGATGATGCCGAAGATGTCCGTGGGCCAGCCTTGCAGGGGAATCGACACCTGCCAGTTGGGCAACACGGCGGTGACCGTCGGTTGTTGCTTGAGCCAGTCGTACAGCTCGCCTGCCTGGGCCGGCGTTTGCGGGCTGATATACAACTCGGCGGTCAATCGTTGCTCCAGCCAATCGCTGAACGTCTGGCGAAAACCGGCGGTCATGCTGCCGGCGCCAATGTTCGCCGCCAACGCCAGCAGCAACGCCATCAGCGCCAGGCTCAACGTGGGCAATTGTTGACGGCAATCGGCGAGAAACCACTGCCCGAGCACCGAACGACTGCCGCGTAACAATCGATTCAACACATCATTGAGCAGCACCGGCAAGGCCAGTGCCGCGCCCAGCAACACGGCCGTCATCAAGACAAAACCACTCGCCAGACTGTCCCCCCAGACCAGCACGAACGCGGCGATCAGCGCGGCCAATGTCGCCACCGCACCCTGGCGCCACAGCCATCGCGCATGGGCCTGGTGCCAGGCCTGGGGATTGGCCAGCGCCAGCAGAGGCAGGCGCGCAGCGCGCAAAAGACTCTGGGTCCCGGCCAGTAGCGCGCCGAGCAGGCCCAGCCCGATTCCGCCCAGCCACCACCAGGGGCTGAGGTTCAATTGCCCGGGCACTTCAGCGCCGTACAGGCCCCGCAGGCTCGCCGCCACATCGGGCAGCAACAGACTCGCCAGCCAATACCCACTGAGCACGCCAGCCAACCCGCCCAACAAAGCCAACGCGCCAAGTTCCAGCGCCAGGCTGCTGATCAGCACCCGCGCGCTGACGCCGCAGGCCCGCAGGGTTCGCAACAGGCTGCGACGTTGTTCCAGCGCCAGGCCGATGGCCGCATGAACGATGAACAACCCCACCACAAATGACAGGAACCCCAGCGCATCGAGGTTCAGATGAAAGCTCTCGGTCAGGCGCGACAGGTTGTTTTCCTCGTCCGCACGCTTGAATTGCAGCAAGCCGTTGAACGCCTCGGGCAAGTTGGCCGTGAACCTGGCGGGTAACAGCAATCGCGAAATCTGCTCCGGCATGCCCAGCAGCTGCTGGGCGAAACCGATGTCCATCAACAACACGCCGGGGGCCATGTCGGGTTGCACATGCAACGGCGGCAAGGTTTGGTCGCCAACAGTGCGAGGCCTGTCGCCTTCCTTCAGCCCCAAGGCCGACAAAGTCGAGGGGGCGATCCAGGTACGGCCGGCGCCGGTGAAGAACTCGACCACCTCGTCGATTTCCCGCGCCTGCCCCGCCACGGCCGAACCCGGCGGCAGCGACACCGGGTCAATGCCCATCACCTGCAGCCGCTGCTCTTCGTGGCCCTTGAGCGTCACCCGCGCCTGCAACACCGGCGACACGGGCCAGCCTTGGCGACGCAGGTCGACAAACCATTGCTGCGCGAAGGTGCCGCCGCCCGGTGCGCTCAGGCTGGCCTGGGGTTCGCCGCCGATCAACTGGCTGGCCCGGGCGTAGCTGTCGCGGGCCTGGCTGTTCAATGCCTGCACGCCGATAAGCAGGCTGGTGGCGAGCCAAAGCCCGGTCAGCACACTGAAGAACTGCACCGGGTGCCGGCGCCAGTGGCTGAGCAGGGCCTTGAGTGTCTGGCGGAAAACCATCAGGCCTGGACCGCCTGTGCCAAGCGCCCGCCTTGCAGCACCACGCGATGCGCGAGACGCGCCGCCACCCGTTGACTGTGCGTGACCATCAACAGGCTAGTGGGGCTGCCGTCGAGCAATTCCAGCAGCAATTGCAGCACTTCGTCGCTGGTGCCTTCGTCGAGACTGCCGGTGGGTTCGTCAGCCAACAGCAACGGTGGCCGTGAAGCCAGCGCCCGCCCCAGCGCCACCCTTTGTTGCTGCCCACCGGAGAGTTGCTCGGGATAACGACGCAACAGGTCCGACAGGCCGAGCCGCTGCACCAGATGCGCCTGCCAGCCGGCATCGAAACGCCCACACAGGCGCGCCTGGAAGGCGAGGTTGTCGTCCACCGACAGGCTGCTGATCAGGTTGAATTGCTGGAACACCAGGCCGATTTCCGTGCGCCGCCAATGGGCCAGTTGGTGTTCGCTCATGCCGTCGAGCTGGTAGCTACCGCTGCGGATGCTGCCTCGGTCCGCTATGTCCAGGCCAGCGACCAGGTGCAACAGGGTGCTCTTGCCGCTGCCCGATTCCCCCATTAGCGCCAGGCTGCTGCCCGGGAGCAACGTGAGATCGACACCTTGCAACACGGGCAGCGGGCCTTGGGGTGTGGCGTAGCTTTTGAAGACGTTGCGGACTTCCAGCATGGGCAAGACTCGGGGGCAGATCGGCGAAGGCGTCAGGATAGCGGAGGTCGTGGAGGTTGTGAGAGTTCCAAAAAGATGCTTGGTCTGGTGTCCAACTGTGGGAGCGAGCTTGCTCGCGATGAGGTCAGCCGATTCAAAATCTTCATCGACTGTCACACCGCCATCGCGAGCAAGCTCGCTCCCACAAGGGATCTGTGGTGCGCGGCCCCTTCAGTCATGGCGCTGAATCAGCCATTGTCGGCCTTCACTGCCCCGCCGCCACTTCAGTCTTCACGGGCCCTGGTGTGACGATGCTGTCCAGGTCGATGTGTTTCCAGGCCGGCTTGGCCCCGAGCCGGGCGTTGAAGCGGTAGTTGAAGGTGAAGTCGTCATCGGTCGGTTGGTTCAATGGCTTGCCATAGCGGGCCATGACCCCGGCCGGGTCGTAGCCCATCAATTCCAGCAGCGTCGGGAAAATGTTGTAGTGACTGGAGCGATCCTTGTTCTGAGCCAAGGAGCTGCGCCACTCCAGCGTCTGCAGTTGGCTGCCCTGGATCACGACGAGCGGCACCAGCCCTTCTTCTTCCACCGGATCGCCGCCGCAGTGGGTGTTGAGCCCGGGGTTGCCGCGTTCATGGAGGTCCTGGCCATGGTCGGAGGTGTAGATCAGCACGGCGTTCGTGAGGTTGCCTTCACGGAAAAGTCGTTGGAAAAACTCGCCGACGTTCCACAGCAAGGTGTTCTGGTAAGCGTTGCGGTAGAGCGCCCAATCGCCTTTCTCGCCGTTGAAACCATCGCGGCTGCCGGTGTCGCTCACGTCTTGGAACTGCCCGCGCGGCAAGGCCGGACGGTAGGACATGAAGTCATCGGGGTATTTGTCATGGACTGGAAAATGCGCGCCGACCTTGTTGATCACCACCAGCTCGGCCCGGTCGTTACCCAGCAACTCGACCAGCTTCGCCACGGCCGCCATGTCCCTGTCACGCACGCGGGCCTGGTCGAATTGGACGAATTGATCGATATCTTTTTTTTCAAGCGGGGTCATCAGGTTCTGCAGGTTGCCGCCGGTGCGCTGGGCGTCGATGTAGACCGTGCGCAACCCGGCCTGATGGGCGTACTGCCAGATCGACGGTTGCGTGCTGTTGATGCGCACGTAGTCGCCTCGGGTGCCGCCATAACGCAGGGTAACGTTGGTGTCGGCGCTGCAATTGGCAACAGATGCCGCGTAGCCATAATTGAAAATGTCGACGCCGGGTGGCGGTGTCTTGAGCCCCGTGGGAACGCCGGACGGCGTATTGATATCGAGGTAATTGCCAGCCACGCTTTCGTCGATGATCAGCACAATATCGTGGTCGATTGGAGACGATTGCCGGAGGATACTGACTGGCTCCCGAGGCCCGACGGTGTTGTGCAACGTCTCGTAGGCAAACAGGTTCAGGTAGGCCAGCGGCGTGTACATCACCGGCAAACCGCGCGCGCCTTCGCCCGCCCGCACGAACAGCACACCGCTGAGCAGCAGCACGCCCAGCACGGGCGCGATGATCGGCACGTAGCCGGGCAGCGATAGACGACGCCGCGGCTTGAGGGCGATGCCCAACAACAGCAACACACCGCCGGCCACCGCGCTGATGATGACCTCGCGATATTGATAGGCCGCCTCCTGGATAAAACCACCGGAATACACCAGCGACACGAACTGGCTGTAGGTCAGGTAGCTGTCGGTCACCCGCGTATACACCTCGAAGAACACCGCCGAGACAAACATCGCCAGGGCAAACAGATGCCTGACCAACGCCGGGCGAATGTAGGCGGTCATCCATAGCGCCAGCACCAAGGCCAGGAACATCGCGCCAAACAGCGCCGCTGCAAAGCCAACACCCAACGCTGCCAGTCGTTCCAGGTACAAGTCATGCCCCCGGAAAAGGTACAGCACCAGCAGCACTTCCTTGAGGTATCGGGTCATGGGTTTCTCGACGGCGTCGCGCAGCAATGGAAGGTTCGTTTTCTGCACACTAGCAGCGGGTTTTCAAAGCGCAAGAAACTGGACGAACGGCCAGAGCGTCAAAAAAAAGTTAGCCCAAAAGTGACACCTTTGACGCCTCAAAAACATAAAAATCTATGAATCAGTACCGTTCATCGCCTACTTAAAATTCGTTAAAGCCCTTTAAAAGCGGCACTTCTTTAAGTCTGTCAATGACTTGATATCAAAAAGCCCCAATCTCTCGAGTTTGCCAACACTGACAACTGTCATTTTGCTGACACGCTTTTCAGAAGCTGCGCTATACCCCTCTAAACAGTTTCATCCGAGTTACATCAATCGGTTTACGAGGCGCGCGAAAGATGGACGTGAGCGTATTTGGAACGGGGTATGTAGGGCTGATACAGGCGGCGGCGCTGGCCGACGTCGGGCACCGTGTCCTGTGCGTCGACATCGACTCGAACAAGATCCGTCAATTGCAGCAAGCGGTACCGCCGATCAGCGAGCCGGGGCTGTCCGGTTTGCTCGAAGACAACATCAAGACCGGACGCCTGTCGTTCAGCTCCCAGGCCAGCGATGCGGTGAACCATGGCGAACTGATCTTCATCGCCGTCGGCACCCCCGCCGATGAAGACGGCTCGGCGGATTTGAGCCATGTGTTGGGGGTCACCCGGCAAATTGCCGATTTCATGGACAGCGACCGCACCCTGATCATCAAGTCCACGGTGCCGGTCGGCACGGCTGACAAGGTGGCCGAATGCGCTCGCCAGGCGTTGGCGCGGCGTGGCCTGAAACAGCTGAATGTCCGCGTTGTATCCAACCCCGAATTCCTCAAGGAAGGCAGCGCCCTGGCCGATTGCATGCGCCCGGACCGGATCATCATCGGCACCGGCGATCAGTTGGCGCGCGATCAAATGAGCGAGCTCTACGCACCGTTCTGCCGCAACCACGAAAAACTGATGTTCATGGACAACCGCAGCGCGGAGCTGACCAAGTACGCCGCCAACGCCATGCTCGCCACCCGCATCAGCTTCATGAACGAACTGGCCAATCTCACCGAACGCCTGGGTGCCGACATCGAGGCCGTGCGCAAGGGCATCGGCTCGGACCCGCGCATCGGCTATCACTTCATCTACCCAGGCTGCGGCTTCGGCGGCTCATGCTTTCCCAAGGACCTTCGCGCCTTGCTACACACTGCAGAACAAAGCGGCATGCCCCTGCGCCTGCTGCGCAGCGTCACCGAGGTGAACGACAGCCAACGGCACATTCTCTTCGAAAAACTGGCGCAGCAGTTCCCGAGCGGATTGGCCGGCAAATCGATCGCCATCTGGGGCCTGGCCTTCAAGCCCAACACCGACGACATGCGCGAAGCCCCGAGCCGCTACCTGATGGAAGCGCTCTGGCGCGAAGGCGCGCGTGTCCAGGCCTACGATCCGGAAGCCATGTCCGAATGCCGGCGTCTCTATGGCTACCGCAAAGACCTGAACCTCTGTGCCACCCGTGATGACACCCTGGAAGATGCCGATGCCCTGGTGATCTGCACGGAATGGAAGAATTTCCGCGTGGTGGATTTCGACCTGCTGGCCAGCAAGCTGCGCGCCCGGGTCATCATCGATGGTCGCAACCTGTACAACCCCGAGCACCTGGCCGCCGCCGGGCTGCTATATCGCGGCATCGGCCTGCGGCACACCGTGCCCAGCGTCCCGGGGCCACAAGCGTGAACATCCTGGTGACCGGCGCGGCCGGTTTCATCGGTGCCCACTGCGTGCTGCGGTTGCTGCGCGACGGCCACGACGTGTGCGGGCTGGACAATTTCAACGATTACTACGACCCGCAACTCAAGCACGACCGCGTGGCATGGGTGAAGGATCAGGTCGGCGAGTTTTCACTGGCGCACATCGACCTGACCGACGCGTCGGCGATCGATAAACTGTTCCAGTTCCGTCGCCCGGACGTGGTGATTCACCTCGCCGCCCAGGCCGGCGTGCGTTATTCGCTGGAAAATCCACGCGCTTACGTCGACAGCAATCTCAGCGGGTTCCTGAACGTTCTCGAAAGCTGCCGCCATCATCCGGTCAAGCACCTGATCTACGCCTCTTCCAGTTCGGTGTACGGCGCCAACCAGCGCACGCCCTATTCGGTACAGGACGGCGTGGATCATCCGTTGTCGTTGTACGCGGCCACGAAAAAGGCCAACGAATCGATGGCCCACAGCTACAGCCACCTGTTCGGCATCCCTTGCACCGGCCTGCGTTTTTTTACCGTGTACGGCCCCTGGGGCCGGCCGGACATGTCGCCGATCCAGTTCGCCAAGGCCATCACCGAAAACCAGGTGTTGCAGCTCTTCAACCACGGCGAGCACACGCGCGACTTCACCTACATCGATGACATCGTCGAAAGCATCGCCCGGCTGATCGAACGTCCGCCTCGCCCGACACCGGACTGGAATCGCGAGCAACCGGACCCGGCCACCAGCCTGGCGCCATGGTGCCTCTACAACATTGGCGGACAGCACCCGGTAGCCCTGCGGACCTACGTCGCGCTGCTGGAAAAACACCTGGGCCGCACGGCCCGGATCGAGCTGCTGCCCCTGCAACCAGGGGACGTGCTCAACACCTGCGCCGATGCCAGCGACCTGGCCCTGGCCACCGGTTTCCAACCGCGCATCGAACTGGACGACGGCCTGGGTCGCTTCGTCGACTGGTTCCTCGATTACTACGTGCGCCCCATTGTCCACGCGCCGCTTGCGGCCCAATCCCAGCGGAGGAGTCTATGACCCGACATGAACAAGACATTCCGATCAGCGCCTTCGGACGCGACAAACGTGTCGACCCCGAGCATCGCCGACGCCTGGATGCGGCGATTCACCGCCAGGGTCGCGGCTGGTTGACCGGTCGCGATGGCGGTCGGCCCTGGACGGTCTCGCGGACCAATCGGGTGGTGGCCTGCCTCGGCGCACTGTCGATCCTGGTACTGCTCGCCCCGCTGCTGCTGGGCCTGGCACTGCTGGTCAAATATTCCAGCCCTGGCCCGGTGCTGTTCGTGCAGAAACGCACCGGTTATCGCGGGCGCGTGTTCGGCATGTACAAATTCCGCACCATGGTCGCCGATGCCGAGGCCATGAAAGAGTCGCTGCGCCACCTCAACAAACACGGCGCCGACGCCATCGATTTCAAGATCGACAATGATCCGCGCATCACCCCCATCGGCCGGTTCCTGCGACGCAGCAGCCTCGATGAACTGCCCAACCTGATCAACGTAGTGACCGGCGACATGCGCCTGGTCGGCCCCCGGCCCACCTCGTTCAACGCCTATCGCTACAAGGACAACCATCTTGTGCGCCTGAGCATCTACCCCGGCCTGACCGGCCTGTGGCAGATCTCCGGGCGCAGCAATATCGACTTCGACCAGCGCGTGGAACTGGACCTCAGCTACATCGCCGAGCAGAGCCTGCTGTTGGATTTGAAGATCCTGATGATCACCCCCTTCAAAGTTTTCAGCGGCCACGGAGCGAGTTAAATGGACGGTTCGACGAATATCCTGACCATAGCCAGCCCGAGCGAGTCCAACCTGACCTCGACCGTGCTCGACCCGGATCTGCGGATCCTTCTGATGACGGCCGCCAACACCGGCACCGGCACGAGCACCAGCGCGATGGCGTTGGCCGCCCAGCTGGCGCAGATGAGCAACGGTCGCGTGCTGCTGGTGGACGCAAGCCAGTCGCCGCATAACCTCAGCCAGCAACTGTCGTTGCAAAAAGAGCGCGGCTTCAGCGATCTGCTGTTCAACAGCCTCGCCCCGCCCCTGCTGCAGGACTGTGTGGTGCAGATTTCCAGCCTGCCCTTCGACGTGCTGCCCAACGGTCGCCTCGGGCACAACGCCGAACGCCTGAGCCCGGAGCGGCTGCGTCCGTTGTTCCGGCAACTGGCGGCGCAGTACCGCTTCGTGGTGATCGACGCCGACGCGGTGTATTCGGCCACCGACACCTTGGTCATGAGTACGCAGGTGGACGGCGTGGTGCTGGTGGTGCGCGGCGAGGACACCCGCTGGGAAGTCGCCCAGGCCGCCCGGCAACGCTTGGTCCAGGCAGGCGCGAAGGTGGTCGGCAGCGTGTTCAACCGCCGCAAGTACTACATGCCCAAATGGCTCTACAACAACCTTTAAGCCTGCAAAAGGATGACGAGATGAACGCCAGAATACTTGTCCTGCTGTTGCTGCCGCTTGCCGGTTGCTCCAGCAACACCGATACCCGCTCGATGCCAGTGCAGATCCTCACGGCCGCGCCGGCCAACGCCCAGGCTACCGACATGCCCAAGGTCGAACAGACGCTGAGGCCCCAGGACGTGCTGGATGTGATTTTTCACATCGACACAACCTCTTCCCAGGCTTATCGCGTGCAGCCGGGCGACCAGGTTGCCCTGAACTTCACCGCCGCCAGCCAGCTCAACGGCACGCAACAGGTGATGCCCGACGGCACTATCGAACTGCCGGGCGCCAACACCTCGGTGAAAGTCGCCGGCCTGACCACCGACGAGGCGCGCCTGGAAGTGCAGCGTGCCTACAACCAGAAGATGCTGTTCCAACCCAACCGCAACCAATTGAGCGTCCTGGTGACCAGCCCGATGTCCGGTGAGGCGAACTTGCGCAACACCTTGATCCACCCGGCCACGGGCATGAGCCGGGAGATCATCGTGGGCCGGGATGGTTACGCCAGCTTCCCGGAAATCGGTTCCGTGCCACTGCAAGGCATGACCGTCACCCAACTGGAAACCTTCCTCAACGAGCGCTACGCCCAGTTGCCGGGCCACATGACCGTCGACGTGTTGCTCAAGTCCACCGCCGGCAACGAGATTTATGTCCTGGGCGAAGTGGCCCAACCCGGCTCCTACCCGATCCGCCGGCCCATCTCGGTCCTCGAGGCCCTGACCCTGGCCCGCGGCACCAACGTCAAGGCCCGGCTCGACTCGGTGGTGATCATGCGCCGCAACGGCAATCAAGTCGAAGCACGCCACTACGACGTGGAGAAGGCCCTGAGCGGTGACGCCTCGCAGATCGCCTACTTGCAACCGGAAGACATGCTGTTCGTGCCCAAGACCAAGCTTGCAAGCGCCGGTGAACTGGCTCGGCAACTGGCCGACGTGGTGCTGTTCCAGGGAGTGGGGGTCAGCTTCGGCTACCGCCTCGACAACAAAAGCAGCAACAGCAACTGAGCCAGGTGAACGATCATGAACCCCAAGGAAAACTATCTGCACGAGTTCTTCAGGATCTTCTTCGCCAACAAGCAGTGGGTGAAGCGCGTCTTCCTGATTTTTGCCGTGATCGCCCTGGTGCTGCCGTTGATGCTCAAGCAGAGCTTCGATATCACCGCCCAAGTGATCGTCCAGTCGAAAAAACTGTCCCAGGGCGATGCCACCACTTCGCTGAACCAGGAAAACGCGACGTTCGTTCCGCCATCCCTGGCGGACATGGAAACCGAGAGCAACATCCTGCGCTCGCCGGCGTTGATTCGTGAAACCATCAAGACCCTGCGCGACCAGGGTGAATACACGCCAAGCCCGGGGGTCCTCAACAAGTGGGTGAGCGAACCGTTCAAGCGCTACATCACCCAGCCGCTGCGCGAGTACGTCATCAACCCGGTGCGTGACGGCCTGGGGCTTGAAGTCGACCCCGTGCGCGACACGGTGCTCGACACGCTGACCGACGACGCGATCGAAAACCTGAAGATCGAGACCCTGCCCGGCTCCAACGTGATTTCCATCGTCTACAGCTTCGGTGATCCGGCCCAAGGCACCCGGTTCGTGGGGCAACTGCTGCAGAACTACCTCACCGGTCGCCAGGAACTGCAATCGATCGAGCTGCCACAGGCCTTCTACGAGCAGAAAAAAGCCCAGTACCAGACGCGCCTAGACGGCCTGGAAGGTAAACGACTTGCGCTGCTGGAAAACATCGGCTCGTCCGATCCCAAGGAAGAAGTCACCTTCCGCCTGAACGCCATCAATACCGAAGAACAGGCGCTGAACCTTTATCAGGATCGCCTGCTGCAAAGCCAACGCTGGCTCGATTACCTCAAGACCAGCCTGGCGGCGGCGAACAGCTCGCGGTTCAACGACTACACCTTCCCCTTCACCTTTACCACCACCGTGGACAACATTGCCTTCGAGGATCGTGAGATCAGGCAATTGGGTGAGCAGTTGACCAGCCAGGTCAGCCGCTACATGAATGACCTGGCGATTTTCCAGCCTAGCAGCGAACCGATGTTACTGGCGCGCGAACAGATCATGCGCACCCGCCAGCAATTCCTCAAAGTGGTGAATAACCGCATCCAGGAACGCACCACCGACCTGGCGGTGGTCAGCTCCGTGATCAATCAGAAAGTCGAGCGTATCGCCGCCTTCAAGGACCGCATCCACCTGCTGCAGGAAACCCAGAGCAAACTGCGGCAGATGGACACCGAGATCAACGCGCTCCACGCGGCGTTCTCCACCTATGCCCAGCGGTTCGCCGAAGCCAGTTCCGCCCGTTCGCTGGACAACGACCTGTCCAATGCCCGCGTGCTGAGCCCGCCATTCGAACCCACGGCCGCCGCGTTCCCCAAACCGATGTTGATCATTGCGTTCGGCTTGTTCAGCGGTCTGCTGTTGGCCATCGCCCTGGTCTATGTGCGTGAGTTCTTCGACCATCGCTTCAAGCACCCAGCGCAAATCAGCCACCAACTGGATCTACCGGTGCTGCTGGTGATCAACGAGCAATCGCCCGAACAGGTCAACCCGCACCGCAACTGGAGCGTGCCCAGCCTTGTCCATTGGGTGAAAAATTGAACGCGCCGTTCGGCCCGTCCCGCCAGGACAGCCCCCTGTCGATCATTCATCTGCTCGACAGCGGCGGCTTCTATGGGGCCGAGCGGATGCTGCTCGATCATTGCCTGGCGACACCCGGCCAGCATCAAGTGGTGTTCCTGGCGGCGCCGCCGACATTGATCACGCGGTTCCGCCAGGCCGGGGTCGATTGCTGCCATTGCGCCAATTGGGCTGAGCTGCTGCAGCATTTGCGGCACCGGCGTGACGAGCGACCGCTGATCAATACGCACAACTTCAAGGGTCTGTTGTTCGGCTGGGCCGCGGCCACGATGCTGCGCCTGCCGCTGGTGATCACTCAGCACGGCTTCACGCCACGCAGTCCCAAGCAGCGGTTCTATACGTGGCTGAGCCTGCAACTGTGCCGCACCGCGCCGGTCAAGCGTGTGGTGTGCGTGGCCGAAAGCATCGCGGCGCTGCACCGCCAGGCCAGCGTTAAGGCGGAGAAGCTCGACGTGATTCCCAACGGCCTGCCAGCCGCCACGACGCCGCTGCCCCACCGCGACGACAGGCAACGCTGGCGGGTCGGCTACGTCGGCCGCTTGAGCAGCGAAAAAGGCCCGGACCTGTTTCTCGACGCCATGATCCCGCTGTGCCAGCGCCATGCGTCCTTGCACGCGGTGATGCTCGGCGACGGCCCGGAACGCCAGACGTTGCTCAAACGCATCGCCGATGCCGGGCTGCCGACGCGTATCGAGTTGCCCGGCTATCAGACCGACATGGACGACTGGTGGAGCCGCCTCGATGCGCTGGTGATCAGTTCACGCACCGAAGGCACGCCGATGATCCTGCTCGAAGCCATGCAGGCCGGCGTGCCCGTGGTGGCCTTCGGTGTCGGCGGCATTCCCGACATCTTGCAAGACCGTCACAACGGCTTGCTCGCGACGCCGGCCGACAGCGTGGAGCTGGCCCGCCAGATCGAAACGCTGTTCAGCGAACCACCCCTGGCGCGGATCCTCGCCGACAACGCGCGCTGCACACAACGCGACCGCTACGACCTGCGCACGCTGGCCGAACGCTGGTCACAACTCTATATCCGCACGGCACGGGAGGCTCGGCCATGATCGTCCCGCTCTCGATCGTCAGTCTGCTGGGGTTGGTGTGCCTGGCACTGCTGGCCAGTCCCTACCCCTTCCTGGCGCCCGGCGCCGTGCTCGGCCTGGTGGGCGTTGCCATGCTGTACCGCAAGCCAGGCTGGGGTTTGCTGGGCATTGCCGCGCTGCTGCCGTTCGAAGGCCTGTTCAAGGGCAACTTGTTTTCCGGCAGTAAATTCCTCGGCTTGGCGCTGATCCTGATCCTGATGCTGCAGTTGGCCTTGCATCAGATCCCTGCGACGCGCTTGCGCAGCAACATCTGGAAGCCGTTGATCGGTTTCATGGCCCTGTATGGCCTGAGCCTGTTGATCTCGGAAAATATGGACCTTTCCCTGACGCAACTGCGTGAACTCTCGGTCGGGCTGATTCTGTTCGTGATCACCTTGCTGATCGGTCGCGAGCTGAACCTGGAGATGTTCGCCCGGCTGATGACCGTGAGCGTCGCCACGACCTGTGTGCTCGCAAGGTTTTCAGTCAAATATCAGGACCAGGGCCGCGCCTCGGGTTTGCTGGAAGACCCGAACGCCTTTGCCCTGTTGATTGCGTTTACCGTACCGCTGGCATTGTTATTGACCCTGCGCAGCCAGAACCTGTTGCACCGCTTGTTCTGGGGTGGCGCTGTCATTCTGTTATTGAGCGGCATGACCAAGACCGAATCACGTTCAGGCCTGGTCGTGTTGTTGCTCAGCCTGGTGATCGGGTTGTATCACTATCGGGCGCAGCTGCCGCGCATACGTCCCCGGCACCTGGGGTTCGCGATGCTCGGCCTGGCGCTGGCGGTTCCGGCGACAGTCGCCTTGATGCCGGCTGGCTACGTGGCACGCATCCAGTCATTGAGCATTCTCAGTTCCGGCGCCAACGCCTACCAGGACGGATCCTTGGGGCGCCGCGCCTCGTACATCGTGGTGGGCAGCCAGATGATCCGGGAGAAGCCGATACTCGGTTCCGGCCCGGGAACATTTCCAGAGCACTACGCCCCCACGGGCTACGCGAAGGCGTTCTCGGCCAATCGCAAACGCGGGGATCTGTACCGCCAGGCCCATAACACCTACCTGGAAATCTTCAGCGAAATCGGCGTGCCAGGCGGCTTGATGTTTGTCGGCATGATCGGGCTGGGGCTCTACAACCTGGTGCGCGCGCGCCAACTGTGGCTCCAGCGCCGGGACTGGGCCCAGGCGGATCTGTTGACGCACCTGGGCATGAGTTTCCTGTCGCTGGCATTGTTCCTGATGTTCCTCAGCGCCCAGAACCACAAGTTGCTGTGGATCATGCTCGCCTTGACCAGCATCTTGCGCTACGACGCCGAACGATCCGCGCCGCTGGAGGCACGTTCATGAGCCGCGTCAGTATCGTGATCCCGATGTACAACGAGGCCCGGCACATCGGCCGCACGCTGCTGGCCGCGCGGGAGGCCGCACGCCAGGCAC
>NZ_JAOSHO010000920.1 GCF_025917275.1 Pseudomonas agronomica
GGAGCAAGCTCCCTCGCCACAGGTGTTTGGTGGGGCTGGGTGCTTACAAAGCCGATGCTTGCCACAAATCCCATCTGGGAGCGAGCCTGCTCGCGATGAGGCCATTGCTGGCAACACCCACTTTGGTCCATGGCCAAACCAGTCAAGCAACTTGATGGCTTTGACCATTGCCCCGCAAGCCCTTCGGCGCGAGTATTTGCCTGCTCTTCACGGTTCCCCCACCCAATAAAAAGTACAGAGGGATTCTGGTCATGCGCGATTATTCGTCCGCCACGTCGCAGTTCGATTACCTGAACACCGTCAATGCCGCGTTGCACGGCTCGCTCGAGGCACTCAACGCCTGTGTCGAATGTTGCGACCGGCACGCCTTGCCGGGGCGCATCGCCCTGTTCTGGGAAGGCCGTGACGGCAGTGACGCGACCTGGACTTACCGTGACCTGCAAGACAACGCCGCGCGCTTCGCCAATTTCCTGCGCGCCCAAGGCGTCGGCAAGGGCGACAAAGTGGCCGGCCTGTTGCCGCGCAACGCTGAACTGCTGATCGTGGTGCTCGCCACCTGGCGTATCGGCGCGGTGTACCAGCCGCTGTTCACCGCGTTCGGCCCCAAGGCCATCGAACACCGCCTCGGCAGCTCCGGCGCGCGGGTCGTGGTCACTGACGCGGTCAACCGTCCCAAGCTCAACGAAGTGGCCGGTTGTCCCACCGTCGTCACGGTCGGCGGTGAAAAGGGCGAGGGCATCGTCCGTGGCGATTACAGTTTCTGGGCCGAGGTCGCCAACCAGTCCAACCAGTGCGAACCGCTGATGCTGACTGGCGAAGACCCGTTCCTGCTGATGTTCACCTCCGGCACCACCGGCCCGGCCAAGGCATTGTCGGTGCCGCTCAAGGCGATCGTGGCGTTCCAGAAC
>NZ_JAOSHO010000921.1 GCF_025917275.1 Pseudomonas agronomica
AGCGGGAGCAAGCTCCCTCGCCACGGGGGGTCCGTTCAGCACCGCACCACTGCATGCTCCGGGCGGCGCCCGACGAAGGCGCGAGCTGTGTTACTTGTCCTGGAACTCCGCCGCGCGCTTGGCCACGAACGCGGCCATGCCTTCTTTCTGGTCCTGCGTGGCGAACGCGGCGTGGAATACCCGGCGTTCGAAGCGCACGCCTTCGGACAAGCTGACTTCGAAGGCGCGGTTAACGCTTTCCTTGATCATCATGCTGATGGGCACGGATTTGGCAGCAATCAATGCCGCCGTCTTCAAGGCTTCGTCCAGCAGTTCATCAGCCGGCACGATGCGCGCGACGATGCCGCAACGCTCGGCTTCCACCGCATCGATGAAGCGCCCGGTCAGGCACATTTCCATGGCCTTGGCCTTGCCCACCGCACGGGTCAGGCGCTGGGTGCCGCCCATGCCCGGCAGCACGCCGAGATTGACTTCCGGCTGGCCGAACTTGGCGTTGTCACCGGCCAGGATGAAATCGCACATCAACGCCAATTCACACCCGCCGCCCAAGGCAAAACCATTCACAGCCGCGATGATCGGCTTGCGGCGGTTGGCGACGCGGTCGCTGTCGCTGAACAAATCATCCAGATAGATTTGCGGGTAGGTCAGCTCGGCCATTTCCTTGATGTCGGCGCCGGCGGCGAAGGCTTTTTTCGAGCCGGTCAGCACGATGCAACCGATCTTCGGGTCCGCTTCCAGATTGTCCAACGCCTGGTTCAGCTCACTCACAATCTGCGCGTTAAGGGCATTCAGCGCCTGGGGACGGTTAAGCGTGATCAGGCCGACGCGGTCCTTGATCTCCAATAAAATCGTTTCGTAACTCATAGATGACTCCTGTTAAGCGCTGAATTTTGGCTCGATGCCCT
>NZ_JAOSHO010000922.1 GCF_025917275.1 Pseudomonas agronomica
CAGGCCGGTGCCGCCGATAATTGCGTAAACGGTCATTTAAACGTCCTTAATCAATCAACTGGGCGGCTTTCAATGCGCCGATGGCTGTCAACCAGCGTGGATCCTGGCGGTACTCGGTATTGGCAAAGGCCTGGCCACGCATGCGGGCAATCCGCGCCGACGGCTTGACCTTCAAGCGCTGGGCAGCGCTCAAGGCCAGCTCGGCAGCCGCGCGGTCGTTGCAAACCAGCCCCATGTCGCAACCGGCCGTCAGCGCGGCCTCGATACGGCTGGCGGCATCGCCGACCACATGGGCGCCGGCCATGGAAAGATCATCACTGAAGATCACGCCATCGAACCGCAACTCGCCCCGCAGGATGTCTTGCAGCCAGCGTCGGGAGAACCCGGCCGGGCTGGCATCCACTTGAGGGTAAATGACGTGGGCCGGCATTACGGCCGCAAGCTGCTTGCTCAGCTTGGCAAATGGCACCAAGTCGTTGGCGCGGATCTGCTCAAGGCTGCGCTCATCCGTTGGGATAGCCACATGGGAGTCTGCCTCGGCCCAGCCGTGCCCAGGGAAATGCTTGCCAGTGGCTGCCATCCCTGCGGCGTTCATGCCACGAATGAAGGCTCCCGCCAGCAATGCGGCGCGCGCGGGATCACCTTCAAAGGAACGACTGCCAACCACGGCACTGCGCTGGTAATCGAGGTCCAGCACCGGGGCGAAACTCAAATCGAGACCGACCGCCAGCACTTCGGTCGCCATGATCCAGCCGCACTGTTCGGCGAGATATTCGGCGTTCGGGTTGTCGGCGATGGCCCGCATTGCCGGCAGGCGCACGAACCCCTGGCGCAGCCGCTGGACCCGCCCGCCTTCCTGGTCAACCGCCAGCAACAGGTCGGGGCGAATGGCGCGGATCGCC
>NZ_JAOSHO010000923.1 GCF_025917275.1 Pseudomonas agronomica
GTCGACGAGTCGAAGGAAGACCCGCTGGACTTCGTCCTGTGGAAAGGCGCCAAGCCGGGCGAACCGAGCTGGGAGTCGCCATGGGGCGCCGGGCGTCCGGGCTGGCACATCGAGTGCTCGGTGATGTCGACCTGCTGCCTGGGCGAGACCTTCGACATTCATGGCGGCGGCAGCGACCTGGAGTTCCCGCACCACGAGAACGAAATCGCCCAGAGCGAAGCGGCCACCGGCAAGACCTACGCCAACGCGTGGATGCATTGCGGCATGATTCGCATCAATGGCGAGAAGATGTCCAAGTCCTTGAACAACTTCTTCACCATCCGCGACGTGCTCGACAAGTATCACCCGGAAGTCGTGCGTTACTTGTTGGTGTCGAGCCACTACCGCAGCGCCATCAACTACTCGGAAGACAACCTCAAGGACGCCAAGGGTGCCCTGGAGCGTTTCTACCACGCGTTAAAAGGCCTGCCGAGCGTGCCGCCTGCCGGTGGCGAAGCGTTCGTGGCGCGGTTCACCGAAGTGATGAACGACGACTTCGGCACGCCGGAAGCGTGCGCGGTGCTGTTCGAGATGGTGCGTGAGATCAATCGCCTGCGTGAAAGCGATCTCGATGCGGCGGCGGGCCTGGCGGCACGCTTGAAGGAACTGGCCAGTGTGCTGGGTGTGTTGCAGCTCGAAGCCGATGACTTCCTGCAAGCCGGCGCCGAAGGCCGCGTGGATGCCGCCGAGGTCGAGGCGTTGATCCAGGCGCGCCTGGCTGCGCGGGCCAACAAGGACTGGGCCGAATCCGACCGCATCCGCGACCAGCTCACCGCCATGGGCGTGGTGCTGGAAGACGGGAAGGGCGGGACGACCTGGCGATTGGCGGACTAAGATCTCTTAGACGCGAAATACCCACTG
>NZ_JAOSHO010000924.1 GCF_025917275.1 Pseudomonas agronomica
TCGCGAGCAAGCTCGCTCCCACAAGGATCATCGGCTGGCATTATGACGAAGCCAAGCGCCCGCTGCGAGATTGTCCACTCAGAACCGACAGTATTTCGCCATTGAGCCGCTTATTGAACAGGCCGATTACCATTAATCTTCTTCTGAACCCGGCGAACGGCCACGGCCACCGCCCACTGAACCAGGAGAATTCTCATGCTGACCCTTCGCAAAGCTTCTGATCGCGGTATTGCCCGTCATGGCTGGCTGACCTCGTTCCACACCTTTTCCTTTGCCAGCTACCGCGACCTCAACCAACAAGGTTTTTCCGACCTGCTGGTCATCAACGATGACCGGGTTGCCGCCGCCAAAGGTTTTGGCCAGCACCCGCACCGGGACATGGAGATCTTTTCCTATGTGCTCGAAGGCGCGCTGGAACACAAGGACACCTTGGGCACCGGATCGGTCATTCGCCCGGGCGACGTGCAGTTGATGAGCGCCGGCAGTGGCGTGGCCCACAGTGAGTTCAACCACAGTGCCGACGAGCCGGTGCACTTCCTGCAAATCTGGATCGTGCCCAACGTGGTCGGCGCCACGCCGCGCTACCAGCAGGAGCACTTCAGCCCCGAACAGAAACGCGGTCGCCTGCAACTGATCATTTCTCCGGACGGTGCCGAGGGATCGCTTCACGTTCGCCAGGACGCACGGGTGTATGCCGGGCTGTTCGACGGCCAGGAAAGCGCCACGCTGACGTTGGCGGCCGATCGCTACGCCTATGTCCATGTGGCCCGGGGCAGCGTCGAACTCAATGGCGTACGGTTGCAGGAAGGCGATGGCGTGCGGGTGCGCCAGGAACAGGCGCTGACACTGGGCAATGGCCAGGATGCCGAGGTGCTGGTGTTTGACCTGCGGCCAC
>NZ_JAOSHO010000925.1 GCF_025917275.1 Pseudomonas agronomica
GTCAGACACACCCAATGCACCAACGGTGATCGTACAACCACGTTGCGCTATGATGCACACTTAGCCGCTTGCCAAAATAGAGACACACCATGGAAAACCCGATCAACGTCCCACGCCTTCCCCGCAAGCGCCGCAGCCTGGCGCAGGAGCTGGTGACGGTACTGACCGAGCAGATTCGCGACGGACTGCTCAAGCGTGGCGATAAATTGCCCACCGAGTCGGCGATCATGGAAGCCCATGGCGTCAGCCGCACCGTGGTGCGCGAGGCGATTTCCCGTTTGCAGGCCGCAGGTCAGGTGGAAACCCGCCACGGCATTGGCACTTTCGTGCTGGACACGCCCAGCCCGAGCGGCTTTCGCATTGATCCGGCGACAGTCGTCACCTTGCGCGATGTGCTGGCGATCCTGGAGTTGCGCATCAGCCTGGAAGTGGAATCCGCCGGGCTGGCGGCGCAGCGCCGCAGCGATGAGCAACTGGCGGCAATGCGGGCGGCCCTTGATGCCTTGAACGAAAGCGCGGCCCACGCCAGCGACGCGGTGGCTTCGGACTTCGCCTTCCACTTGGAAATTGCCCTGTCCACCGGCAACCGCTACTTCACCGACATCATGACCCACCTGGGCACCAGCATCATCCCGCGTACCCGGCTGAACTCGGCGCGCCTGGCCCATGACGACCATCAGCACTACATGGATCGCCTGAGCCGTGAACACGAGGAAATCTACGAGGCCATTGCTCGCCAAGACTCCGACGCCGCCCGTGCGGCCATGCGTCTGCACCTGACCAACAGCCGCGAAAGGTTGCGCCAGGCCCATGAAGAGGCGCAGGCGCAGGGCTAGCGTCTTTCGGTTGAAATGAGGCGAGTCATTGCTTCTGTGGCGAGGGGATTTATCCCCG
>NZ_JAOSHO010000926.1 GCF_025917275.1 Pseudomonas agronomica
GTCCGGGGCTGCTGGTCAGTTTCGAGGACAAGGCCACCGGCGAGAAAGTCGAATGGCATTACGAAGACGGCCTGCGCTCCTATCTGGTGGACGCGGTCAGCGGTTTTGAACGCCTGCCCGACGAGCCGTTCTGTGGCAGCCTGGCCGGTAACAAGGAAGCGGTGGACTGGGCGCTGCTGTGGCTGCCCGAGGGCGGCGAAAGCGTCCAGGAAAGCTACGTCAACCTGATCCCCACGGCCCAGGGCGGCACCCACGTCAACGGCTTGCGCCAGGGTTTGCTCGACGCGATGCGCGAGTTCTGTGAGTTCCGCAACTTGCTGCCCCGTGGCGTGAAGCTGGCGCCGGAAGACGTCTGGGAGCGCATTGCCTTCGTCCTGTCGATGAAGATGCAGGAACCGCAATTCTCCGGCCAGACCAAGGAGCGCCTGTCGTCTCGCGAGGCGGCGGCATTCGTCTCCGGCGTGGTCAAGGACGCGTTCAGCCTCTGGCTCAATGCCAACCCGGAAACCGGCCTGGCCCTGGCGGAACTGGCGATCAACAACGCCGGTCGTCGTCTCAAGGCCAGCAAGAAAGTCGAGCGCAAGCGCATCACCCAGGGGCCGGCACTGCCGGGCAAGCTCGCCGATTGCGCCGGGCAGGACCCGATGCGTTCCGAGTTGTTCCTGGTGGAAGGTGACTCCGCCGGTGGCTCGGCCAAGCAGGCGCGGGACAAGGAGTTCCAGGCGATCCTGCCGCTGCGGGGCAAGATCCTCAACACCTGGGAAGTGGACGGCAGCGAAGTGCTGGCCAGTCAGGAAGTGCATAACATCGCGGTGGCCATCGGCGTCGATCCGGGCGCCGAGGACATGAGCCAGCTGCGCTACGGCAAGATCTGCATCCTCGCC
>NZ_JAOSHO010000927.1 GCF_025917275.1 Pseudomonas agronomica
TCGGCAGCTCCTACAGGGGGCCTGTGTTCAGCTTTGGCTTTCGAGGCCATACAGCTCGCAATACTCCGCCCATTCCATCCCCGCCATCTCCGCCACTTCCTTGTGCACTTCCATGCGTTGGGCCTGGTAGTCCTCGGCTGAGTCGGTCGTCAGCAACAGCGACAGTTCCCAGGCGAACAACCCGACGCTTTCGGCCTCGGCTTCGAATGCTTCATGCAACCGCTCGGCGCGGTATTGCGCGGCGGTTTCGCCCTTGGCCTGGGCCAGCAGCGGATTGAGGTTGTCCAGTTCGTCGCGCAGCTCGGGGCGTTCGTCGAGGAAGATCTGCAGGGCTCGTTCGTGTTGCTGTTCGGTTGTCGCCATGGTCGCTCCTTGGTCGATAAGCCAACAGGTTGCGCGAATCGACAGCCGTTGTCGCGTGCAAATTTTGGTAAAGCCGCACGGCAACAGGGGGCGCAATGCTACAGTCCGTTTTTTTCTCGATGAGTGAATGCGATGCGAATGCTGATGGTGGCCGTGGCCGCGACCCTGCTGGCCGGCTGCGCGGGTTCGGCGATGGAACAAGCCCGGACCCAAGCCCCCTACAAGACCCTGGCTTCCGACAAGCCGCAGCAGAACGTCGCCGAGTGCGTGAAGTTTGCCTGGGAAGATGAAGCGGTGTTTGGTGTCGATGCCGGCGCCTACATGCAACCGGGCAAGAATGGTGGCTCGACGGTGTACACCCGCTCGGCCGAGTCGTTTGTCGATCTGCAAGCCAGTGCCACGGGTACGGCGTTGAATTACTACGCCAAGCATGACGACTTTGTCGCCAAGCGCCGGTTGGCGGCGTTGGCGACGTGTCTTTAAGCACCCAAACCACTGTGGGAGCGAGCTTGCTCGCGAT
>NZ_JAOSHO010000928.1 GCF_025917275.1 Pseudomonas agronomica
TGAACTGGTCAAGTAATTCTGGACACCAATTAAGGTTTCACGCTGCCAGTTTCTCCATAGCTATCGGCGACCGGTAGTCGTTGTAGCTATGGAGCCTGACATTGTTGTACCGCATCACATAACGCTGCAAATCTACACGTGCTTCATGCTCCGAGCTGTAGCCATCCTCGGGCACCCATTCTGACTTCAAGCTTCCAAAGAAACGCTCCATCGGGGCGTTATCCCAGCATTCACCTTTACGACTCATGCTGTGCACAAACCCATGCTTGCGTATTTCATTTTTGAATTTATGGCTGGTGTATTGGCAGCCTTGATCTGAATGAAATAGCACCTCTTGTGGGCGGCCTCGCAACTCGACCGCCATCCGCAGCGCTTCGCAGGTCAGCGCGGCGTCGGAAATCATCGAGAACGACCACCCGACAATCCGACGAGCATACAAATCCAGAACCGCCGCAAAATACAGCCACCGCTTGCCGACCTTGATATATGTCACGTCCCCGCACCAGACCTGATTTATCGCCGAGACATCAAACTTGCGCTTGAGGAGGTGAGGCACCACCAAGGCTTCCACGCCGGAGGATTTGTACTTGTGCCGCCGACGCTGACGACTAACAACGCCGGCTTCACGCATCAAACTGCGAGCCATGTGCCGCCCAACACGATGTCCCTTTGCTTGTAGCTCCTTTGAAAGGGTGCGAGATCCCGCGGACGCTCTGGATTCTTTGTGATGTTCGACCAGCATGGTTTTCAATCTCTCTCGGGCAGGTTTCACCTTGCCTTGGCGCTGACGCCAGGCGTAAAAGCTGCTGCGGTTGACTCCAAACGCCCGACAGCAATTGTTAACGCCGTAATGCTCGTCCAGCTCGCTGATCAACGAGAA